>JAXDJP010000335.1:0-5309 GCA_034665645.1 Actinomycetota bacterium
CTAGGATTTGGCCGGCCTTCTTGAAGCCAGCTTTCTCGTAGCACCGGATCGCGGCTTCGTTCGTGAGTTCGGTGGTCAGCACGACCGAGGATGCGTCGCGCTCGGTCTCGAGATAGCCACAGAGGAGGTTCATCATCCGGGTTCCTAGTCCTTGCCCCGCAAGGTCTGGCTCCCCAACGAAAACGTCGACCCCGGCCGTTGCGCCATCGAACTCGATCCCGATCTCCTCGGCTTCATCGGCGTACGAGCTCCACCTGTAGAACTGCATGAAGCCCACCGGTTCACCTGCGAGCTCCACGATGCAAGCAGTCGTGTCCGGATCCGGAAGAGTGTCGGCGAGGTACTCCTCCCGAGCCGATTCGAGCGTCAGCGGAGGAAGGTCCGGGTCCCACCAATAGCGGACGTGTGGGCTGTTCCGCCACCGGATCATCAGCGCGTAGTCGTCCTCCGTGTCCCTCATGCGGCGGATGACCAAGTCATCCTCCGCTACGACGATCTCGGGACTATCGCCTAGGGACAACGCTGCTTATGCGGCCCAGCGCACCGAAAGCACCGGGGGTAGATAGCGAGCAACCGTCGCCCATGTCGCGCCACCATCGGGGGAGCCGAACACATCGCCCGAGGTCGCTCCGAAGTAGAGGTCGAGGTCCTGCCCGCCTCCATCGCCGCAACAGAAGGCTTGGCGAAGGATCGTCAAGTACGCGTGTTCGTCGGGGAGTCCCTTCCCGCGCGGCTCCCATGACGATCCCCCGTCGGTCGTCTCGTAAACGCGCACCGCGCCGCCCGGCGTCGTGCGATCCATGTCGGCGGTCAGCGGGATGATGAACGCCCGGCGGTCGTTCGTGGGATCGATGACCAATGGGAATCCGAAGTCCGACGGCAAACCCGTGTCCATGCCGATGTCGCTCCAGGTGTGTCCCGCGTCGTCCGAGCGGTAGACGCCGCCGTGGAACTGCATGTAGATCGTGTCGGGCGAAACGGGGCTTCGTTTGATGTCGTGAACGCAGAGCCCCACTTCGCTGTCGCGAGCTTCTTCCGGGACGTAGCGTGGAACGATTCCCGTGAATCCCGGCCCCCACGTTTCGCCCCCGTCTTCGGTCAGCCACACGCCGGCGGCCGACACTCCGATCGCGAGACGATCGGGGTCGCCCGGCCACGTGCAGATGGAATGAAGGCAGAGGCCTCCGCCGCCTGGTTGCCACTTGGCCCGTTCCGGCCGGTCCCATAATCCGCGGTTGAGGGCCCAGGTCCTTCCTCCGTCGCTGCTCTGGAAAAGTCCGCCCGGGTCTACCCCGGCGTAAACGACACCGCTTTCGACACCCGGCTCGATCGTCCAGATGCGAGCGACGGCGGCATCGGCATCCTCGGGGAACACGGGACCGTCCGTTTGCTCCCATCCATCGAGGGGATCGGCGGACGCGAACACTCGCGGTCCGAAGTGAGAATCGGTGACGGACGCCAGGTATGTACCGGTGTGCGGATCCTTGATCGCATACTCGACCGTGTGGCCCTCGAAAGCCCGGCCCGCAACCTCCATCGCTTCTCCGCGGGGGCCGCGGAGCACGATCAAACCCTTGCGTGTTCCCACAAGTAGTTCTGTCACTTAATTTCCTCCAGAGATCGACGGAAGGATACGAACCTCATCTTTTTCATGGAGATCGTTTTCGAGGCCGGCGAGCTCGGCGTTGACGAAGATCTTCACGTGTTGGCGTAGCACACCGCGTTCGTCAGTGACCCGTCCAGAAAGAGCGGGGTAGCGGGCGGTCAGCTGCGCGACCAGATCGCGTACGTCGCCCGCTTGGATGCTGATCGGCTCCGCGTTCCCGATGAGTTGACGAAGTGAAGGAGGAAGGTGAACCGTCGCCATTCTCTAAGGCTCCTTCTTTCCGTCTTCGAGCATCGTCACCGCTTTGCTAAGGCGTCGTGAGCGCGTCTCCTCTTTCTTAGCTCCGGTGATCCATTCAACGTATTCCCTCCGGTGCGTGAAGGAGAGGCGGTCGAAGGCCTTTTTTGCGGCGGGCGATCGCCTGAGCGCCGCGAGGAATTCGGAGGGCACCTCGACCGTCCGGGGAGCATCATCCGACTCGAGCGTCACCGAGACCGTTTCTCCCATCTCCACTCCGGCCTTCTCGCGCAACTCCCGACGCATCCCTACGTAATGTTTCCCGCCGTAGACCGCGACGGTGGTGCGCCACGAAACCTTGTTGACGGTGGCGACAACGGGAGCTCGGGCGGAGCCGAAGACCTCCTTCGCGTCGAAGGGCAACTCGAACAAGGGTCGCTCGCCCTCGTCGCCGCCGACAACCGCCCGGAACCGTTTCGTCGTCATGCGAAGCTCCTGTTTCGCCCCACTTGGGCGAACCCTATTCGCCCTTCGTCAGACCGATGACGTTGCCGTGAGGGTCCTGGAAAAGGGCGATGGTCGTGCCCGGCAGGATCTCCTCGGGCCCCATCACTCTCTTCCCGCCGCGGCTCTCGATGTCCTGGAGGGTCGCTTCCGGGTCGGGCACTTGAACGTAGAACGTCACGTGGCCCGGCATGTTGGGGTCTGGGGTTCCGCCGACGCCTCCGCCGATCCCGGCGTCGTCCGGCGTCACTACTCCGTACTTGAACTCGTTATTCGCATCGATGTTCCAACCGAAGACCTCACCGTAGAAGCCCGACAGTTCCTGCACGTCTCCGTTCGTGATGACCTCGAAATGCACAACCGGCCTGCCCATGTCGCTCTCCTTTCGGGCCTCAGTGGCCCTTGCCCGTTTCCTATCTCGTTCGACTGGCGCGCGCCGTAAAACTCATCGGTCGATCGAGTACGCCGCGAGATGTACCCCGTCATACACCCCGAGGGGGATGCCTCGCCGAGGCGTTGGGGCTAGCGTGGACCGAGTGCAGATCCAACAGCGACGAGATGGCGCAAGTTCGGCGAAGTGGCGACGGCGGGCCTTCGACGCCGCCATCGCGCTCGGTTCTGCGTTTCTGAGTCTTGCGATCCTGACCACTATCGATCATGGGGTCGACGCGTCGGTCGAGGTCACGGTCGTCGTTCTCGCGCTGATCCATACCCTGTGCCTCTTCTGGCGCCGCATCGCCCCGTGGCCGGTCCTAGCGACAAACCTCGCGTCGGGGATAGCGATCGTCGTTCTTGGGTTTCCGATGGTCGTACTGCAACTCGCACCGCTCCTCGCCATATATGCGGTGTCGTCTCAGGTCCCTCGTCCTAGCGCGGCGTGGGCGTGCGTCGCCGGCATCGGGGGGCTTGCCTTGGGAGAGTTCCTGGGCAGCAGCACGGAGGACTTCGGGACCATCGTCGGCAACCTCGTGGCGATCTTCGCTGCCTGGGTCATGGGGACGTTCGTGTTCTCGCGGCAGGAGTATGTCCGGCAACTCGAGGATCGCACCAAAGAACTCCAAGAGGCTCGAGAGGAACTCGCGGAACGTGCCGTAGCGGATGAACGGCTTCGGATCGCCCGCGAGCTACATGATGTTGTCGCACACAGCCTTAGCATCATCGCGGTGAGGGCGGGGGTCGGGGCGCACGTGCTGGACACGAATCCTGAAGAAGCGCGCACGGCGCTCAAAACCACGGAACAGGTCAGCCGCAAGGCTCTCGACGAGATGCGCAGGCTCCTCGGTGTCTTGCGGGACGGGACGGCGCCATCCCTCAGTCCGTTGCCGGGGCTATCGGAACTAAGTGACTTGGTCGAGGGCGTCTCATCTACAGGGCCCGCCGTCGACCTACGGATCAATGGAGATCCGATCCCACTGTCCGCGGGGCTGGAATTGACCGCTTATCGGATCGTTCAGGAGTCCCTCACGAACGTCGTCAAGCACGCCCATGCCTCGAAAGCTCGGGTCGCTGTGACATTCCATCCCACAGAGCTCGTCGTCGAGGTCGTGGACGACGGAGCGGCCGTCGTGAGTTCGAACGGTACAAACGGACACGGTCTCGAGGGGATGAGGGAACGCGCCGAACTCTTCGGCGGCACGTTCGAGGCGGGTCCTTTGCAGGACGGCGGATTCCGCGTTCGAGCCGCCATGCCCCTCGAGGCAGCCTCCTCGTGATCGCCGTCGTGGTCGTCGACGATCAAGAGCTCGTGCGCGCAGGTTTCCGCGTATTGATCGATTCGGCATCGGATCTGGAAGTGGTCGGCGAAGCGGGCGATGGGAAGGAAGCGGTCGCGATCGTCCTAGAGCTAAAGCCGGATGTCGTGTTGATGGATGTCCGCATGCCCGTGATGGATGGGATCGAGGCGACGGCGTTGATCTGCAGCGACGAAGGTGCGAAGGGCACGAAAGTCATAATGCTCACCACGTTCGACCTAGACGAGTACGTTCACGAAGCGTTGAGGGCGGGCGCGAGCGGCTTCCTCTTGAAAGACACACCTCCGGCCGACCTGCTCGATGCGATCAAGGTGGTCGCGGCCGGCGAAGCCCTTCTCGCCCCCAAAGTGACGCGCAGGCTGATCGAGGAATTCGTGCGTATCCCGGCCCCCAACCGCTCGACCCCCGAACGCTTGACCGCCCTCACCGATCGCGAGCGAGAAGTGTTGGAACTCGTTGGACGCGGCATGTCAAACGCGGAGATCGCGGAGCATCTCGTGATGAGTCCCGCGACGGCGAAGACTCACGTGAGTCGCATCATGACGAAGCTCCACGTCCGGGATAGAGCGCAACTCGTCGTGCTCGCTTACGAGTCGGGTCTCATCACCCCCGGCTCGCCCTGAATCTCAAGTAGCGCGCGGGTCCATCGACTACGCCCAGCGGTGTAGCGAAATTGTCTCCCTACGGCCGATTCGCTTGGAGTCCGGCTTCTCTAGCTTGGAACTCACGAGTTGTTACCCGGAAAAGGGAGCAGACATGGGCGAGAAAGAACCGGCTAACACGGCGACGAACGCCATCGCCGTTCGCAACCTAACCAAGATCTACGGCGACCAGCGTGCGGTCGATGACCTGAGTTTCGAGATCCCGTGGGGTCGCGTGACGGGTTTCCTGGGACCGAACGGCGCGGGAAAGTCGACAACCCTGCGGATGCTCCTGGGGCTGACGGCTCCCACAAGTGGGACCGCGCTTATCGAGGGCAAGCGTTTTGCGTCGGCGGACTGCCCCAGCGCTTTGGTCGGCGCGCTACTGGAGACGCAACAGTTTCACCCGCTTCGGAAGGCTCGCAACCACCTGCGCGTGTATGCCGCTGCTGCTGGGATCGCCGACTCACGTGTGGACGAGGTCCTCGAGTCGGTCGGTCTCGCCGACGCCGGTCGCAAGAAGGTCGGCGAGTTTTCACTCGGGATGAAGCAACGGCTCGGACTTGCCGC
>JAXDJP010000336.1:0-6407 GCA_034665645.1 Actinomycetota bacterium
AGTTCTAGCAGCGATCCTTCTCACGCTGATGGTGGCGTGCGATAAGGGAGCCCGGAGCTTCGACTCCGTGACGGCGATTGCGTCTGCGTTGGAGGACGGCGGCGTGGATTGCCAGGGTTTGCAGCAGGGGGATACTGCCAAGCTCGTGAAGGAATCGGGTAGTTGCGCTTTCGATGGGGGGGAGTTGGAGATCTACCTGTTCGACGGGACCGAGCCGCGCGACAAGTGGGTGTCTTTTGGGCATCTCACCCAGCGTTCCCTAGTCATCGGTCCCAATTGGATCGTCAGCTCGCCCAACGACGAGAAAGCCGGAGAAGTGAAGGATGCCATCGGAGGTGATCTGGATGCGTAGAGGATCGAAGTGGAAGTTGATCTGGTTGGGTTTGCTCGGCGCCGCCATAGCGACGGAGCTGCGCAAAGATCCGCAAGATCGGGAGTGGAACGGCCGCGTTGCAGGAGTCGTTCCCTACGACCTTCGGACTCCGGACTTCAACCGTTTCAAGAACGCCGTGTGGAACCACGAGGACGACCGCATCTTCACGCCGAACCCGTTCGGTGTTGGGTGGACCATCAATGTCGCTCAAGTGGTCGAGCTGGTAGAGGCGTCCCGCGACAACTAGCGCAAGAAAAAGAGGCGGGCCCCGTGTGGGACCCGCCTCTCGATCGTGTGCGTCCGCCGCTTAGTGCGTGACGATCGTCCTGACCTTCGAGTGTCCGCTTGTGTACCCCTTCACCTGCTTGTGCCACGCCGCACGGAACCTGCGCTTGTGGAAGTTCGTGTTGATCGTGACGTGCGCTTTGCACCGCTTATTGACGGTCTTGCGAGCGAAGACCACCCAGCGGGTTCCCTTCTTGCGGAGGAACTTCACCTTCGTCCCGGCCAGCTTTGCCTTGTCGCCGGGGAACTTGACGCAAGCAGCGAGCCGTGCGGTGATGCGGTCCTTGGAGCCGCGGACCGGCGTCTTGTTCGCGATATGGCTCTTGACCAGTGGTTTTCTTAGGCCCGTCACGACTCGACCGCCGGGGACCTTGAAGTCCATGGGCGCGGTGTTGTCCATCGGATACAGCCACGACTGCACGTCCTGGACCGGCGAGAGGACGTTGGCGAGCGAGTACGCGCTCGCGTCGTAGAGACGAGAGCCCGGTTGCGCCGCGACTTCCTTCGGCCGTTTGCCGTTACCTTGGGAGCCCTTCAGGGCCTTCAGGTACTTGAGGGGCACCGTCAGCTTGATGACTCCCGTCTTCTGATCGACTTTCCCGTCGATCGGCTGGTCGCCTGGATAGATGACGCACTTGTCACTGTCGCTGGGCCCGCACTCGCCCTTCGGGGGCACCGTGTAGTCGTTGAAACCGAAAGTGAATCCCTGCACCGGATTCCAGCGGGCTTGCGCGCCGCCGTCCTGGTAACCGTTCGTGAAGCGGAACAGCCAAACGAGCGACTTGCTCGCGCCGGTGTCGGACAGCGCGGCCTGCAATGCCTCATCGCTGAGGTCCGCGACTTTCATCGTGACTGTGAAGCCGCCGTCCTTGCTGGGTTTGCCGTTGGCGGGGTTCACGGGAGCGCCGATCGAGGCTTTGAGGTAGTCACCGGCTTTCTCGTTCTGCGTTCCCGGTGAGGCACCGAAATTCGAGTAGTTGATCAACGCATCGCCTGCCGGATCCGGTGATCCGGTTCGCACCACCTTGCGTCCTTTCACGTCGACCGTACCGCCGCCGTTCGACGGGCCATGTATCTGGCGCGTGACGAGCGGCGTCGCGATGTAGCCGACCTCGTCGTCGGGCTTCTTGTTTGCCCTGACGTAAACGACCGCAAGCGCATGGTTCTTGGGGTTGTAATCGATGGCGAAGAAGTCGGCCAGTGATCGGTCTCCCTTGGGAACCGAGATATCGCACCCCAGACCGTTGAGGCAGATCGAGTCGTAGTGGAACGGGTGAGTGGTGACCTTTACCTGACTGAATCCGGCGTCCGGGTTCAGCGCGTTGAGGCTTTGGTTGACGTACATGTTCCAACTGGCTTTGAACTCTCCCGTGTTGGGGTCGCCCTCGGACTTCGTGCCGACGAACATGACGGCCACGCGGCCGGGCTTGCCGCTCGCCGCGAGCCACGGGAACAGCGTCGTGTTGACGTTGTCGCGGTCGACCTGGACGGGCTTGGTGAAGCCGGGGTTCTTGGTCGGAAGGACCCCGGACGGCTCCGTGCATTTCTTCAGGTTGTCCCTCTTGAGGGTCGTGATGTAAGTGTGGAACTCCGGCGCCTCGGTGTAGGTGAGGTAGATGTTCCCCTGGTTGTCGTTGTCCGCGACGGGGAAACTCTGCGACGGGTCGCCGGTGGTCTTCTGTGCCACGCACAGTTTCCACGTGTCACCGGCATCGGTCGAAACCGCCAGGTTGACCTCGTAGCCACCGGAAACGTCGGTGGTCCAGGGGAAGTAAGCGACTCGACCGTTCTTCGCTCCGGTCCAGTTGTACTTGGCCTCGAGCGTTTTCAGGGGGCCGGGGAAGTCAACCGACGTTGGAGTCGTTTCGGCATTCGTCCCGTTCGGTGGGAGGTAAGTAAGACCGCCGTTGGTCGACTTGATGACCTCAACCGACCTTGGTGCCTGCCGGTTGTAGTTCATGAGGACGGTGTCCTTGTCCAGGAACGTGAGCCACTGGCGGTCGACGCCTGGGATCGAGCCGTTGTCCGGTGACGAAGCCAGTGTGTGGCCTCCGTCGGAAGACGTAGCGGTGGTGAATCCCGTCAGACCGCCGAGTCCGGAATAGGCGTAGTTGTAAGACTTCTCGTCGTCGACCTCGATGTCGTTCGCGTCCTGCGCCAAGGCCATGGCGCAGTCACCGCCCCCCCCGGTTCCTTGCTGACCCCGCGGGGGAGCGCCGAGGAGGTGGAACTGGTCCCCGTCGTCCGTAGATACCTGTGCGTAGTCCGAAGCCTGGCTGAAACCGGTGGGCCCACAGGTGTACATGCGGCCGGCCTTGTCGATCTCGATCAAAGGCTCACCCTCGTCGCGCTGGATGTCGGCAGCGATCGAGGCAGAGAACTTGAGGCCATGGGCGGGAACCGACGGGAGCTTCGCGGAGGCGTCGGCGCGGGCCGTGGTTACGGTGACTCGGCCGCGGTAGTCCTGCGGCGCCGCGTTCGAGAACCCACAGGCGACGACCGTGTACTTCCCACTCTTGAGATCGGTTCCGCTGACGGTCTCGTGCGTACTAGCCGAATCGCTGGAGCCGACTTGGCGGCCGTCGGGACCGATAACCGTGAGGATCTCGTCGGCTTGTTCGGCCGACGGCGCCGTCCAGCTGATGGAGAAATCGAAAGTCGTCGTTAGGGCCTTGCGATCGGCTCCAACAACGTCGATGACTTTGCGGTCCTCGTTGAGGCCGGTGGTGCAGTCACCATCTTGGTTGGTGCCCGCCGGGATCGTCCCAGACCACGAGATCGCTTCCTTCTGCGAGGCGGCCTGCGGCACCGCGATCTTCAGGGACGTTCGATCGGACGCCGAGCTCAATCCTTCGACGACGCCTACCGCTCCCATTGCGCAGACGATGACGCCCGCTACCAAACGCTTGAGACGCACGACGGCATTCCTCCTCTTATGACGTGGACACGACCCCTGAGCGGGCGAATCTATCGGCCCCGTCGCGCTACTTGTGTGACGGTCCTTTTCGTCCGAAAGGTGGTTTTTCTAGGGTTCTCCGGGGGGCGAGCCCTTCCTGCAAGGGCCCCCCTTGGTCAGAGGCCCAGGGTTTTGGCGATTATGTACTTCTGAACCTCGCTTGTGCCCTCGACGAGCGTGAAGATACGAACGAGCCGGTAGATGCGCTCGAGCGGCAACTCGCGCATCCAGCCCATGCCCCCATGCACCTGGATCATCCGGTCGGCGACGCGGTTGACCATCTCCGCTGCGTAGAGCTTGACGATCGAGGACTCCTGCACGACGAGGTCTCCGTTGTCGTATTTCCAGGCGCACTCGTATGTCATCAGTTTGGAGGCCTTCAGCTCGACGAGCGAGTCCACGATGTGTCCCTGGACGTATTGGTTCTTGCCGATCGGCCGGCCGAAGGCCTCGCGGTTCTTGGCGTAGTCGATCCCCAACGCGAGGGCGTAGTCGGCGATGCCGTTGCACATCGCCGCGATCGAGAGCCGCCCCATAGCGAGGAACTGCATCGCGGCGTAGAAACCCATGCCTACGTTCTCCGGCCCGCCGAGGATCTGCTCTTCGGACACGCGGCAGTTGTCGAAGATGAGCTCGAACTGGCCCTCGCCCTCGACCATCCCTCGTTGCGCACGACCGACCTCGAAGCCGGGAGTGCCCTTCTCGACGATGAACGCGGTGATCCCGCCTTGCGCCTTCTTCTTGCGGTCGTTCGCGGCGAAGACGAGGGCGAAGTCGGCGTGCTTGCCGTTGGTGATGAAGTGTTTCGTTCCGTTGAGGACCCACTCGCTCCCGTCTTTGACCGCCGTGGTTCTGATGTTCTGGGCGTCCGATCCGGCATCCGGTTCGGTCAGCGCGAAGCACATCGACATCTCCGCGGTGATGAGAGGAGTCAGGTACTTCTTCTTCTGCTCGTCCGTGGCCGATAGGAGTAATCCGGTCGGCCCCTCGGGCCCGTAGGTCGTGAACCCGCCGAGACGCGAGCCGGCCTTGGCCGCGGCCTCCCGCAGCAGGACCATCCCGAGCTGGGGGAGTCCGCTGCCGCCGACATCTGCGGGGAAATCGGGGGCGTAGAAGCCGAGTTCCGCCGAGCGCCGCCGTACGCGGTCTCGCAGCTCGACGGGAACGTCGTCCTCTTCGGGGTCGAGCTCCTTGGCCTCGAGCGGTTTCAGCTCCCTCTCGATGAAGCCGGTGAGGTTTTTCTGGAGCTCTGCGAATTCTGCGGGTACCTCGAAATCCACCCGGGGGGCCTCCTTCTAGGGGCGCCCACGATAACGCCCGTCACCCGTGCTGCCGGGGAGCCGTCCACTTGCCAATTCAAGGAAGAAAACGGTTCCGCGGAACCGCTCGCGGTACCGTCAGCGAGGGCTCCGGGCAACCTCCGTCCCGCCTCGGCTGTCTCTTTGCCGTAGGCAAGGAGGTGCGGTGGAGGGAAGGCTGCTAGTGGAGGGTGGGACACGGTTGGCCGAGCGTTCAGACCGAGAGCGCGATACGGAGGTTGCGGCTCTGTTCAACCGCCACTATGCCCCCATGTGCCGCCTGGCCTACGTGATCTTGGGCGATGCAGCCCTGGCGGAAGAGATGGTCATGGAGGCCCTGTTGAAAACGTTCTCCGGGTGGCGACGGATCAGGAACGTCGACCACATGGATGCCTACTTGCGGCGGGCGGTCATCAACATGTGCCGCTCGCGGATCCGAAGGAAGACGATCGAGTCGCGGGTCAATTCCACGATCCACCATCGCGATGAGCGGCGCGAGCCCGACTGGACCCCGGAGAAGCACGAGACCGCCCGGCTCGTGTGGGACGCGGTGAAGCTCTTGCCCGAGCGGCAACGGGCCTGCGTCGTCCTCAAGTACTTCGAAGATCTATCCGAGGCGCAGATCGCCGAAACGCTCGACTGCTCGAACGGGACCGTGAAGTCCCAGCTGTCCAAAGCGCGCGCCTCGCTCGAGAAGAGATTGGGCCCAAGCCTGACGGGAGGTGCGGAATGAGCGACATGAACGACAAGCTCAGAGAAGCACTCAAGTCGGTGGGTGAGTCGTTCCGCCCTGAAGACATCGCCACCAAGCAGCGCCAGTTCATCAAGCTCAGGAAACGGCGCCGGATCCGTTACTTCGGAGGTTCCCTGGCACTGGGGGCCGCGGTCATAGCCGCGGTCCTCTTCGTCACGTCGGGGACCACGCCGATCGTCGACAAGAACGACGAGAAGCCCGTCCCCCCTGCAGGCGAGCCGCATCCCGTGATCACTGCCGTCATCCAGGTGGGTCGGGGAACGAGCGGTATCGACGTCGGGCCGTCCGGGGTATGGGTGGCGAACCACGAAGACGGAACGATCAGCCGCATCGACCCATCGACGAACCAAGTCACGGCCGAGATCGCGATCGGCCCGGGCGATAGGGGGTCAGGAACGCCGGACGACGTCGCGGTTGGAGCGGATCGGGTCTGGGTGGGCGACGACGATCAACACGCGGTCTATGCACTCGATCCCGACACAGGAGAACCGGGCCCTGCCGAGGTTCTCGAGGAAGGCCCGGCACACATCGACCTGACGGTCGCGCCGGGCAAGCGTTTGTGGGCCGTGTCCGGAAGCTCGTCAACTGCGTACGAATTACTGGACCCGCGGGTCCCCGGGCTGAACCTTTTCTCGAGCCCGTTGCCCGAGACGGCCACCGACGTGGCGAACTCGACGGGGATCGC
This sequence comes from Actinomycetota bacterium, assembly GCA_034665645.1. GTDB lineage: Bacteria > Actinomycetota > CADDZG01 > CADDZG01 > WHSQ01 > JAUJNU01. The sequence continues at coordinate 6,352 of JAXDJP010000336.1, forward strand.
GTGGTACCTATCGGCGGAAACAGGCGCATTGATGCGCGAGCAGGGTCACTACATCG
>JAXDJP010000337.1:0-6933 GCA_034665645.1 Actinomycetota bacterium
ATGATGCGCGCCGACAAAGCTGCCTTGGAATACGCGGTGTCGATGGTTCCGATGGGCCGCATGGCAGAGCCCGAAGAGATAGTGGGGGCCGCTATCTTCCTCGCGTCCGAGGCTTCTTCGTTCGTAACCGGGACGACCATCGTGGTCGACGGAGGACAGACCGCCTAACGCGAGAAGAGGGCCGCCGAAGCGGCCCTCCAAGCTCGATACTTCTCGGGCGCTTCAGCCCGCCTGGTTCGTGTCCTCACACCTGGCGAACCGATCTGCTCCGGTGCCGCCGATGCACGTGTCGTTGCCGCCGCCACCGTTGACGTAGTCGTTGTGCTCGTCACCGTCGAGGGTGTCGTCACCGGTCTGGCCGTAGACGTAGTCGCGGCCGAACCCCGCCAGGACCTTGTCGTCGCCGTCTCCGCCGTACACGACGTCGTTGCCGTTGTAGCTACGGATGATGTCGTTGCTCGCCTCGCCGTAGATCGTGTCGTCACCCGCGAGTCCGCAGATGATGTCGCGTCGAGGCGTACCGTGGATCTTCTCGGAGTCGAGCGTGCCGATGATCGTGCACGTCTTGATGCCGATGGTCTCCGAGGCATTGGCGGGCTCCTGCCCCGTTGACGTGGCGGTCACGTCAACACCCGCGATCCCTTGCGTGAACTCGCCGTAGGGATTGAGGCTGATCGTCCAGCGCGTCGTGCCCGAGCAGTCCACCTGCTTGCTGTTCTCGGCCTGGGCGTTCCCGTGATCCTGCGTCATCTGGACGTCCAGATCGACCGAGCGAGGCGTGTCGCACTTGAGCACACCCGTAACGACGGCCGAGCCGCTCTCCTGGTTGGCCCAACCGACGTCATCCACACTGACCTGCATCGGCCCCGCGGCCGCAGGGGGAGCCTGACACGCACCTGCGATCATCGCCGCCGCAGTCAGAGAAACCAACTTCGTCGCTGTGAACTTCATCCTCCACTCCTTCCGTTCCCGGCCGCGCCCTTCGCGGCTCTACCAACGAATATGAAGAAGAGGCACTTTTCGTTCTGCGTACTCGTCCACACACCGAGTGTGGTTTTCGCCCACGACGCAGCCTCCTGGGCTCTCTAGCCTGACTCCAGAAAACAAACACCGGCTGATGGGGTCAAATGAACAGGAGAAGATGATGACGACATACCGAGCGTTGAAAAAAGGCCTACCGGTCCTGGTCGCGACGATCGCTATCGCATGTGTCGTACCGACTTCCGACGCAGCCCTGCGGTTGCCGCGCTCGGCGTCCGAGCAGTACACGAACTCCGTCTATCCACACAACGCCGGAGACCCTGCGGTCCTGCGCGCAGCAGACGGGACCTTCTATACGTACACGACTCAGACATCGGCGGATGGAACCGGTCCGCATCTTCCCGTCCTTCGGTCATCGAACCTCGTCGACTGGACCTATGTCGGAGACGCCCTTCCGTCGCTGCCGGGATGGGCGCTCGATGGACCGAATCGCGATACGTGGGCGCCACACGTCATCGCGCGCGCGGGCGGCTACTACCTGTACTACTCGGCGAGACACGCGGCGACCGGCGACATGGCGATCGGCGTTGCAACCGCGAGCACACCAGAAGGGCCTTTCCAGCCGTTGGGCGACCCGCTCGTGATGGGTGATTCGATCGACCCCTTCGTCATGGAGTCCGGCGGCAATCTATACATGTACTGGATGGTGCCGCGCGAGCCGATCCGCGCGCAGCAACTGTCCGACGATGGCCTTGAACTCGTTGGTCCTCGGCGGACCGTTCTCCGTCCGGCTCCCGATCGTCCCTACCAGAAGCTCATCGAGGGCCCGTGGGTCGTGCAGCACGGCGGTTGGTACTACCTCTTCTATTCGGGCAACCACTGCTGTGCGCCGAATCCCCACTACGCGCTGATGGTCGCTCGTTCGCGTTTCCCGCGGCGGGATTTCCAAAGGTTCGACGGCAATCCCATCATGAGTGCGAATTCGAACTTCGAAGCGCCCGGACACAACTCCGTCATCCGGGATGCGGCCGGTCATTTCTGGACGCTGTACCACGCGATCTCCGCCGACAGCAACGAGGTCGTTCGCTACCTCATGCTCGACCGGATCAGGTGGCGGAATGGGTGGCCGCGCATCAATGGGGGCCGCGGGCCGTCGTCGACATCGAAGGCCGCGCCCCAGATCTAACGGGCCGTCGTCAGCGAGTGCAGTGCCCGGTGTCGACCGCGGTCGACTGCGCGCTACCCGACCTCACGTCATCGCGAACTTCGTTGGCGGTGAGTGCGTACCCCGTATCTCCATCGGTCGTCGAGGCTGCGAACACGACGCCTCCGACGGAACCATCGGGCAGGACGAAGGGGCCGCCTGAATCACCTTGCCGCACGGGTGAACGGAGCTGATAGATCTCGCGCACGACGATCCCCTTGCCGTAGATGTCGCGCCCACGAGCTTGGTAACGCGCTTGAACGGCCGCGGGGTGCGGCTCTAGGTGGCCTTTGGCATCGCCGGGATAACCGAGTGTCGCTCCGGTGGCTCCCCGATCCAAGGTGTCGGCCTCGAGAGGGAGTGTGGGGCCCGTCAGGCCCGATACGTGGATCACCGCGACGTCGGTTTTCGGATCGAACAACACGACCGCTCCTTCGTGAGACTCGCCCTCTTGCTGCTGGATGGTGGGCGTGCCGCCACCTGCGACCACGTGAGCATTGGTAACGACGGTGTCGGTGGCCGCGACCCAACCGCTCCCCTGCTGAATGCCGCCGCATGCGGGGATGACGACCCTGACGGTCGAGTCCCGCGCGGCCTCGAACGCTTTGCGCGCTTCTTCTTTGGTCGGCAGGTCGACGGGAGGGCCGATCTCGGGGGGCAGGCCGGCGAAGACCTGCGGGAACCCCGACGTATCGAGATACTGACTGATCGACGCGACCAGATCCGGCGGGTCGGGAAGGATGCTGCTGGTGAAGGCCAAGATGGCGGAATGCCGCACCGCTCGCGCGACCGCGCGCGTCGGGCCACGGAGCAGGAGCGATCCAACCAGCCAGAACGAGACGAGCGTGACGACTACCCCGAACGCAGCTCCTACGCCGGAGTCGATCCCTCCCATGCGGAAGTTCCGAGCGATCCCACCGAAGCGATGACCGATCAGGAAACCGACGGTCTGCCCGCCCGACAAGAAGAGGAACACGAAGAACAACGACACCAATGCGAGGCCCAGGCCTTGCTTGTGAACCAAAGCGCGAGCGATGCTGCCGCCGATCGTGACGCCGGCGAGAAGGCCGATGAAGCCCCCGCCCAACTCGAAGATCTGGGCGATGACCCCGCGGCGCCAACCTCTGATGGCCGCCAGGAGGACGAGCGCCAACACGATCAAGTCGACGACGTTCATGAGGATCCCGAGTCAGTCGATCCCGAGACCGGTTTGCAACGCCCGGAAGGTAAGGCCGAAGCACAAGAACGCGGCGATCCCGAAGATCAACCACGGCGCGCCTTCGGTCTTGCGGGCGCGGTTGTGCGCGACGCCCAGCACCAAGGCGGGAAAGAACGCGCCGTACACGTAGTGCAGCCATTGGGGCCCATTCGAGTCGGGACGGTGACCCGACAAGAAGAGAGTCGCTCCGACGATGAACTGGATGCCGATCACCACCTGCAGCACGGCGAGGAGATTCCAGTAGCCTCCGCCCGGTTCCCTGTTTCGGACGAGGATGAAGATCGACCAGAACATGAGAATCGCGAACCCCGTGGGGATCGAATACGCGATGTAACGGTGGATGTCGACGATCACGAGGGCAGGCTACCTACTTTCGATGACAGAACGTTCGGACGGATCCTCAAAGTGACGCAAGGCATGAGTCGAGCACTCGCCTCACCGAGGTCTCGACAGAAGCGCGCTGCTCCCGAGAGACCTCGTGGGCCGACGCGTCGTCCAACCAACTCTCTGGGATGGCGCCGGGCGTCGAACACATCTCCGCGAAGTGGATCGTCCACACCTTAGGGACGACGGTCTCGGCTTGGTATCCGCCGCCGCCGGTCGCAACCCATCGTCCGGCCGCGTGGGCATCGACCACCTCGTGCAGGATCCGCGCCATCGTCGGATAGGCGCGCATCGTGAGCCCGAGGTTCGCCAGTGGATCGCCATGGTGAGTGTCGGCTCCCAGTTGCGTAACGAGAACGTCCGGCCTGAACGCCTTCGCCAATGGAGGCAGCACCTCGCTAAGAGCCCAGAGATAATCGCCGTCTCCGGCGAACGGGAGGAAGGGGATATTCGCAGACGTCCCGCGGGCCGCGCCCGACCCGATCTCGTCTTCGAACCCCGTTCCCGGATACAGATACCTTCCGGATTGATGCAATGACAGAGTGAATACACGCGGGTCTTCGTAGAAGATCCATTGGACGCCGTCGCCGTGGTGAACGTCCACGTCGACATACATGACTCGCCAATCGGGTCGCAACTCGAGGATCTTGGCGATGGCCACCGCCGGGTCGTTGTAGATGCAGAATCCGGACGCCTCGTCATACCGCGCGTGATGGAGTCCACCGGCCGGATTGAAGGCGTACGACACCGAGCCTGAGGTGACGGCCTCGGCGGCCGCGATCGAAGCTCCGCAAACGGCAGCGGCCGCGGGATGCATCCGAGGGAACACCGGGTTGTCCCCCGTGCCCAAACCGAACCTCGAGGCCTCACGAAGATCCATCGTTCCGGCGTCGAGGCCCTTCACCGCGGCCACCAGATCGGGCGAATGGGCCTTCAATATCTCGTCGTCGGACGCTACGCGCGACGACACGGTTTCGACATGAGGAAGGTTGTCGAGACCCAGCGCGGATATCCCTTCGTACGTGAGCAGCACGCGCTCCGGGCGAAGGGGGTGAGAGGGTCCGAAGTCATACGTCTTCGCGATGTCTTCGACCATCACGAGAGCTGTTCGTTGCGACAACGGGAGTCCGATCTAAGGTGGCGGGACGGGCATCCTAGCCTCCGACCAGGACCTAGGCGCCGTGGCGCACGTCAGGCTTCTTCGGGCGCAACGTCCTCCTCATGCAGGGTCCGGTAGAGACCTCGGAAGAAGTCCAGAGCCTCTCCTCTTTGGTCCATGGCGTCCTTGAAGGAGTCGAGCGGAAGGCACGCACCATCGAAATGATCGTCGTTCCAACAATCGCCCGCGGGCACCTTCGCCCACGGTGCCACGTAGAGGTACGGCTGCGCGTGGTGCGCATCGCCGGGAGATGCACCGTACGTCGCGCGTTTCCCCCGTGACTCGTCGCCGGCTTCCATCGACATGTCGAAGTGCTCGGGCCAGATCTGCACGCGCGAACAGGCGGCCGACGCCGGCGAGAGCGCGCGGAATTCCTCCAAGACCGAGGCCGCGAAACCGAACCACTCACCGAAGAACTCCGCGGCCCCCGGATCTATGTCCAGCGGAGCTTGGATGTCGGGGGCAGTGGCGGGCTCGTACACGTCGGCGGGTGGGTAGCACTCGACATCGACGAAATCGGCAGCCGCGGTGAGGGTCGTCAGATCGGCACGTCGTTCGACGCCGTCTTCCTGGACAACGAGCAAGCCCTTCTCGACCCGGACCTGTTTGTCGGCTCCGAAGAAAGGCGTCCCGAAACCCGATCGCGTGAACCGCAAGCCGATCTTTCCGTTAACGCGATAGCGAGAGGGCGCGACCACGTATTCCGCGAGCGCGTGCAGCGACACTCTCGTCGCGGCTGCGTCGGCCGGGTAATCGGGCAATCGCCCCCATGCCCCCAGCCACCGGGCCGCGCACCACGGTGCTAGATCTGGGTCATCCGAGGCCATCTCGTCCCACGTGCGGTCGGCTCCGGTCACGGGAGACACCGTCGGCAAGCCAGATACTCCGTCGGCGAACGCGACCGGGTCGTCGGCGAACCAAGGTCCGGCGGTGATCGCCGGCGGCGATGGTTCGAGCACCCTCACGTCGAACCTGTTGCCTAAACGGTTGGCGGCCTCCTTGCGGGCATCCACGGAACAAGCGTAGAGGAGCCCCGACCCGAAGGATTCGACCTAGGCCGGGGGATCGCCCTGCGCCAACTCCTGAGAACGTTCCATCGCGGCCTGTATGGCATTGAGGAAAGCGGCCCGCACGCCGGATTGCTCCAGGACCCTTATCGCGCGGATTGAAGTGCCTCCCGGAGAGGTGACCATCTCGCGGAGTTCCACCGGATGCATCTTTTCGTCGCGCAGCAACTTCGCGGAGCCGAACATCGTCTGCACGACGAGGTCGGTTGAGATCTCGCGCGACAGGCCGAGAAGGATCCCGCCCTCGATCATCGCCTCCGCCAAAAGAGCGAAGTAGGCCGGACCGGACCCTGAGATCGCGGTCACGGCATCGAGGGCTGCCTCGGGGACCGTCACGACACGGCCAACGTGCTCGAGCACTTCCGCGGCGCGAGCGAGATCTTCGGCGCTCGAATGCCGGCCCCCCGCGACCCCCGCCATCCCTTCGTGAACCGTGGAGGGAGCGTTCGGCATAGCTCGCACGACGGGAACGGAGTTCCCGAGACGCGATTCGATGAACGAAGTCTGGATCGCCGCGATCAGTGACAGCACGATCTGATCGGGCCCGACCTGAGCCGAGATGGACGATAGAAGCGTCTCGACATCTTGGGGTTTTACCGCGAGGACGATGATGTCGGCCCCCATAACCGCCTCGGCGTTCGTCATCGTCGTGTCGACGCCGTACACGGATGCGAGGTGCTCCAGGCGTTCTTTGCGGCGGGCCGTCACCACGACCTCGCCGGGCTCGCGCCATCCCGAGGCGAGCAGCCCTGCAACCAGAGCTTCGCCCATCTTCCCGCAGCCGAGTACTGCTAGTCGCGCCATAACGGTAAATATGATGGCAGGAAACCGCCGGCCATCCGACCGAGGAGCGAACGTGCTGGGACGAACCCTTCTGTGGGCATCCGAAAAAGCGCGCTTTCAGAAGATGGTCACAGAA
>JAXDJP010000338.1:0-3717 GCA_034665645.1 Actinomycetota bacterium
GGACACCAAAGCGTGTCCTCGGCGGCGCCGTGCGCCGAACGAACCGCGCTCGATCCGGTTCCGCGGTTGGCCTCCGATCTACCGCTCCCCCGCGAGGCGACCGTCTTCAAGGTCGCTCGCCGAAAGGGATACGTGAAGGTCGGGGCCTCGAAGACGGCGACCATGAACTCCGTCTACAGCGAGATGCAGCACATCATGCAGGTCGACGGCTTCACCATCCTGAACGCCGAGAACGAGCAGACCGACGCGGAGATCTTCTTCGCTCGGTACGCGGACGTGGCCGGAGTCGCCCGGCTGAAGCCCGGCCGTTGTTCCGGGGACGTGACGATCGCGATCATCTACGACCCCCTGGAGGAGAGAAACAAGGCGCCGGGATCGGGAAGTGGTTAGGCGACTCATCCTGCTCGGGGAGACGCACTTTTCGGATGACTCCACGGGAAAAGCCAAACGAACCTAGAGTAGGGGGATGCACAGCCGCGTCTTGAAGCAGCAGCTTTCCCCCAAGGTCGACGTGGGCTCCGGTCGGGCGGACGAACGGCCCCTCGTGCTGTTCGTATGCGTTCATAACGCCGGACGCTCGCGCATGGCCGAGGCGTTCTTCAATCAGATGGCCGGCGACAGATACGTCGGGCTGTCGGCCGGGACGAAACCCGCAGCGAAGCCACACCCCGAGGTCGTCGCGGCCATGAGGGACGTCGGTGTCGAGATCGATGACGGGCCCGGGACCCTTCTCACTCCCGAGATGGCCGACCGTGCAACCCTCGTCGTGGGCATGGGATGCAACGTCGAGGAAGCTTGCCCCGCGTTGACCGTTCCCCTGGAGGACTGGCAGCTCGAGGATCCGAAGGGGAAATCCCCCGACGACGTTGCCGACATCCGCGATCGAACCGAGATGCGCGTGCGCAACCTCATCGCGAAGCTCGATCGCGAGGGCGAGCCTTAAGAGACTCTCGGACTCAGTGGTAGATGCGGACCTCGGTGCCGAGGTCCGCGATCCGGTAGATCCACTTCGCAGTCCAGTACGGCACCCTCACGCAGCCGTGGCTGGCCGGATACGTCGGAACCTCGGGCCACCCATGGATCGCCCGCGCTCCTTCGTAATAACTCGGGTAATACAAACGATGAGGGCTGTAGCCGGCGATCTTGCGGTACACGTGCCACACGCCGTCGAACGTTCCACCTCCGGCTCCCGTCGAGACGTGGATCGTGTCGGCGATCTTCCCTTTCCGCACGACGTATAGGACCTGCCGCGTCTGATCGACCTCGATGTGAAGGCGCGGGGTGCTCGCGCGCGGCCGGGGGCGGAACGGGCTCGCCAAGGCTCGCCACGTACTTGCGTCCACGTACCCAACCCGAGCGCGCCCCTGCACCTTGTTGAAGGCCGTTACGGCATCTGCCGTGCGGTAATCGAACGACCGATCGGGACGAGGCACGTGATATTGGATGCGGTGCAGTCTGCGCTCGAGGAGTCGCACGAAGACCCCGCGTGAGCCGCTCGATAGCCGAGGCAGCGGCGTGGACTTCGGAGCCGTTCGCCTGACCGCCCGAGCGTGGTCCCGGTCGCCGAAACTTGCTTTGATCCGGTACGAGCCAACCCGCTTGACGGGCAGCCGAGCGAAAAACCTCGTGCCTTTGTCGAGAGCGACCTTCTTCGACCACTGCTTGCGCCCATCTCGAAGCGCCGTGAGCCGCACGCGTGCGCCGGGGTGCGCGGGTCGGAGCGAGCCCACGACTCCAGCCTTGCCGAACAAGCGGACATGCTTCAGGTGAACCGTTAGTAGAGAACGCACGCCGATCGTTACGGGGTTGCTAACCGCGGCGACCCATTCCGCTCGAACGGTCGAGTTGTGACTCGGCGCGATCGCGACCGAATACCGCCCCTCCTGATCGGTACGTGCGGCGGCGCGCTTCCTCCCGTGGCCGTCGACGATGTTCACGAGCTGGTCGGATTGCGGCGGAGAGACCTTTCCCGAAAGCGTTACCTTGCGCCCGAAGTCAACTAGATGCGACGACGCACGAAGGCTGACCGTTGACGGCTGTTGGGCTGTAGCCGGGCTGGTGGCGAAGGCAGCACCCCATATCGAGACGGCCGTGGTGAGCGCGACGAGGAGAGCTACCCGCGATCTCATCCGGAGAACGGTACCCGGCGTACTCTGGGATGAAAACCACCTCGAACGGAGATGCCGAATGGAGCCGAAGGTAGCGAAGACGGAAGAGGAATGGCAGCGCGAGCTCACCCCCGAGCAATACGAGGTCCTGAGGCGGGCCGGCACAGAGCCCCCGTTCACGGGCAAGTACGTCCATTCCAAAGAGGACGGGATGTACCGCTGCGGCGCGTGCAAGGCCGTCCTCTTCAGCTCCGACACCAAGTTCGAGTCGGGTTCCGGCTGGCCGAGTTTTACGGAACCCGCCAACAGCGAAAACGTAGAGCTGATCGAGGACCGCGGCCACGGCATGCTGCGGACCGAGGTCCGTTGCCGGAACTGTGGCTCGCACCTGGGCCACGTTTTCCCGGATGGCCCCGGCCCCACCGGGGATCGCTACTGCATCAATTCCTTAGCGCTGGAATTGGACCCTTCGGAGACGTCGAACTAGGCCTGATACACGAGTTCGCCTCCGCAGATGACGGCTCGTACGAGATCGTGGTCGGGTCGATAAGCGATCTCATCGACGCTCGCTACCTCTAGAACCACGAGATCGGCCCGGCGCCCCGGAACGATGCGGCCGACCCGATCGTCGAGGCCCAGGACATAAGCGGCGTTCACCGTGGCACCTGCCAGCGCCTCGATCGGACGCAGCCCATACGTGCGACAAGCAAGCGCCATGACGAACGGCATCGAGTGCACCGGTGATGTTCCGGGGTTGAGGTCACTACCGAGGGCGACGATCGCTCCGGCTTTGACGAGGTCCGGAGCCGGAGGTTTTTTCTGCTGTCGAAGCGTGAAGGTCGCTCCGGGCAAGAGAACCGCGGCGGTGTCGCTTCCGGCGAGGTCGTCGACCGCATCGAGCGAAGTGTGATTGAGGTGATCGGCAGAGCGGAAGCCCCACCGCGCCGCGAACGATCCCGTTTGGTTGTCCGCCAGTTGATCGGCGTGTACACGCATCCTTAAACCGAGCTCGGTCGCCGTCTCCGACAATCGGGCCGCGTGCTCCAGAGCGAAGGCGATCGACTCGACATAGAGATCGCAAGCGTCGACCAAGCCCTCCTCGACGGCCTGCGGAAGCAGTTCCTGGGAGATCTCACCGATCCACTCCCCCGCCGACTTCTCTTTTGGGATCGCGTGCGCGGCGAGACAGGTTGAGACGACCGTTTGGGGAACGCTCTCCGCGAGACGCCGGGCAAGGCGCATCTGCCGCAGTTCGGCATCGAGGGCCAGGCCGTACCCCGACTTGGTTTCGAAAGTCGTGGTTCCATGCCGCAGCATGGAGGCGGCAAGTTCTCCCGAGAAGGACAGCACCTCTTCGTCGGACGCCTGGGACAGCAAGCGAGCCGATCGGAAGATCCCCCCTTCCTCGGCGTGGATCGTCTCGTAGCGAATGCCGGAAAGCCGGGCTGCGTCCTCGTCCGCTCGCCATCCGTAGAAAGGAAGATGCGTATGAAGGTCTACGAAACCGGGGACGACCGTGCATCCGGCGGCATCCATAACCTGATCCGCCCGATCGGTGGGCCGACCGACAGACTCGACCAGCCCATCGCTCACAACGACGGATGTGTTC
>JAXDJP010000339.1:0-4109 GCA_034665645.1 Actinomycetota bacterium
TCCGGCTGCATGCCTGAGAACCACCGGACGACGAAAAGCAATTCCTGGGATTGCATGTTCTGGGAGGCGGCGAGCAACGCGTCGTCCGACAGATCTTTCAACTTCATCCTCGCCCGCAGGGCAGGGACCCTCTTCCCGGTCGCGTCCTTCATGTGAGACCGCCGCAGTGTCAGCCATCTGACATCGAGGGCGGGGAGGTTCTGTCTCTGGGGGGCGGGGGGGCCGAAGCTCGAGAAGTCGTACAGAGCGTCGCCCTTCGGGTCGACGGCCTTTCTCCTTCTTATATGACGCCGATCGGGCACGATCTTCTTCCCTTTGTAGAGACTGGGCCCGGCCTTCTGTTTGATGATGATGTCGAGCGAGATCGCCCCCTCCGTCTCGCCGGAGACTTTGTTCGATTGCGTGAACACGACGAACAGGCGGCCTGTGCGCGGATCGGCCCGCATCGTGAAGAAGTCGTAGAGGGTCCGGTCACCACCGGTGAGACACCCGGTGCCCCCGGTGCAGATCTGATCCCAATGGTTCGGGTGCGTAGTCGCTCGAACCTGGCTGAAGTCGGCGCTGCCCGATAGCGCATTGAAACTCTCGTTGACGCAGACGTACCAGGGGGCGCGGTACTCGGCGGTCTCCGGCTCGCCGTCGACGGAACTGCAATAGAACGAGATCGCGATCCGACCGGGTGACCCTGCGACGATCCACGGCATCAGGTTGCTGTTCGCTCCCGCTCGATTGACTCGCTGTTTCTTCGACCACGTTTCGCCGTGGTCCCTCGAGTAGGAGTAGAAGACGTCGTACGTCCCTTTCTCCGCCCACGCCGCGTAGAGATTGCCTTTGGTGTCGATGCTGAGGACGGGGAAGAGGCTGTTCGGGTCGCCGGTCGTATCGGCAACCTTGAACGTCTTGAACGAGACCGCGCGATCCGCCGAGCGGAAGAGGTACACCGCGTTCCCGTTCGTCACAACTCCGTAAAGGGTTTCGTTGCTGAGCTCGTCTGGGTTCCTCGCGATCGATGGATCGACAACTATCGGACCGGGACGGTCGATCGCAGGCGTCGCGTTCCCGGGCGACGACGCGACTTGATAGGTGAGACCGCCGTCGTCCGAACGCTGGACCGTTCCCCCTCCGGGGTTCTCGTTATAGAAGAGGTAGTTCGTTTGGCTGCCGGCTGCGGCCATCCATTGCCGGTCGACGAGAGGGACGGCTTCGGCTGCGCTCGCTCCGACGAACGTCTTGCCCTCGTCGGTCGAGCGCGCTACCGAGAACTGGGCGAGCTGCTCGAGTCCTGCGTAATAGATGTTGTAGTTGCCTTCATCGTTCTTCTTGGGAGCGACCTCTATCTCGCAGTCGCCTCCGCCACCCGGGGCGATCCGTCCGGTGGGGGGTTCGCCAAGCAACCGATAGGTGTCCCCGTAGTCGAGGGAAAGCTGCGCTCTGTCGGCCGCGGCAGTGGAGCCCTGCGGCCCGCACGTATAGACGTTGCCTTTCTTATCGATGCGGAGCGAAGGCTCGCCGAGGTCGTTCTGCGGGTCGGAAACGACGCCGGGCATGAACTTGAGTCCCCGCGAGGGGGCCGGCTTGCCCAGGCGAGTCGCCACCCGAGGTGTGGTGGCACGCGGCGCGGCCGCCGCCGTGTTCTCGCGTGGCGCTTTGGATCCCCCTCCAACTTTTGCGGTTAGATCCCCCGCAGCAAGCCGTGGTGGCGCAGCTCCTTGAGTGTTTAGAAACAGAGCCAGGGCGATCGCTATCGCAGATCCCGCTAGGACGTTGAGTCGACGCATCGTTAGGTCCCCTTGGTCGGCGTATTCCTCGCAATCTTCGCGCCGCGCCGCGAAGTACTTGACGCCGGCTCGTCCCGCTGGGATAAGGGTGTCGTGCCCGAGCGAGAAAGCGTCACCTTGGTGCCAGAGGTCCTCGAGGGCGACGGGCTGCGACTCGTGCCGTTGGATCTCGAGGTATCGGACGACATGGCGGCACTGGGTGATGACCCGGACGCCTTGCGCTTCACCTATATATCGGCGCCCTTCGGACGTGAAGAGGCTCGGGCGTGGATACAGCGCTACCTCGATGGTTGGCAAGAGGGCTCGCGGGCCGGTTTCAGCGTGCAGACGCCGGAGGGCGGTTTCCTCGGGATGATGTCGATCATCCACCTCCACCTAGACGAGCGGGAAGGCGAGCTCGGTTACATCATCGCTCCCCATGCCCGCGGCAAGGGGGTGGCAACCCGCGCCCTCAGCTTGCTTACGGCCTGGGCCTTCGAGAGCCTCGGGCTTGAAAGGGCGGAGTTACGGATCGCCTCCGGCAACGCCGGCTCGGTCGCGGTGGCCGAGCGATGCGGGTACTCCCTCGAGGGAACGATGCGCTCGCTCTACTTCAAGAACGGCATCCGAGGCGACACCCTTATTTATTCAAGACTCCCGACCGACCCACCGCCGACGCCTTAAGGGATCCGCGCGCCGCCCGGGAACCCTTTAGCAAGTGGCGTTGTAGGTGCATGGTGCGAGCTGAGACGAGGCGGGCGACGCGCGCAGTCGTGTGCGCGGCGGTGGTGGTGGTGGCCGGAGGGTGCCAACGGGCGGCAACCCCACCCGCCGCGATGCCCGTTACGACGATGCCTTCTCCCAGTCCTGCGGAACGGGGCTTTCTCGCGTCGGTCCCGCCGCTCCGGAGGTTGCCGGGTCGGGTCGCGTGGGGAGATTTCAAGGGCCGCATCTGGGTTCTGCGAGACGGGCGGCGTCGACTGGTGGCCGAGAAAAGGCGCGCTATCTATCTCGATCCCAGTTGGTCTCCCGACGGTACGGAGATCGTTTTCCGTATCTCCTCGGGGCAGGACTCATTCTCGGATCCGCAAGGGGTCGGCCTCGATGGGATCGCCGTGGTCGATACGCGCAGTCTTCTAGTGCGCCACATCGAGCCTTCAACCGGAGGCTTGTTCCCCGACTGGTCGCCGGTCGACGATCGGATCCTCTACAGCGGCGTCGACGATCTGTCTCAACGACTCGACACGGTTCAGATAATGACGTCGCGAGGAGAACAGATGCCGATCCCGGGACACCCCGGGGAGTGCGGGGAGTGGTCGCCGGACGCCACCCGCATCCTTTATTGCTCACATGACGGGGACGGGGACTTCGAGGTGTGGGTCATGGACGCGAACGGCACCCATGCTCGTCAACTAACGAGGGCCGAGGGAGTGAGCGACGGCGCCATCTGGTCTCACGACGGCACGATGATCGCTTTCTCATCGACGCGGGATGTAGATGGTGAGCTCTATGTGATGTCCGCCGACGGATCTCACGAGCGGAGGGTCATGAGGGTCACTCACACGTATGAAGCGCCGAGCGCATGGATCCCCGGGCTCGGGATCGTCTTCGCGTCGAGTGACGATGCCCACCCCGTTCCGGATTGGTATTCGATCCATCCAGACGGCTCCCACCTTCGATCGTTGCCGACATTGCGCGGAGCGTCCAGCCCGCTCGACTGGTGTTGCGTGAAGGGCGATCGCGGATAACGGTCAGCCGGCCTCGCGTTCGAACTTGATGTTGCCGCCGAACACCGAAGGTGGCTCGGGCTGGAACTGCTGGGCTTTCTTCAAGAACGCGTTGAAGCGAGGATCGCGGTCGTGCGCGGAGTGTTCGGCCATGCTGGGTACCTCGACGTAAAGGAGATACAGCGCGACATCTTCTCTCTCCTCGGTGCCGTACTCGATGCGAGCTAGCCGAGCCTTGAGGAATTTGCCCGCTGCGGTGTATTCGTCCCACAGAGGTATCTCTTCTGCTTCGAACAGCCTTTCGAATTCCTCTGCTTCGGACGCGCGGATCCGCAGGATGATCGCATTCGCTTGAGCCATCCGTCTCCTCCTTACGTCAATGTCGATCGCCAAGACGGCGCCAACGATGAAAGCCCTACTTGGCCCAGCTATGAAAGTCCTCGAATAGGGCTCGGTCGCCTTCGACGGTTACGGCCTCCGGTCCCAGTCGGCCCCATAGGAACAAGAGGAGGCTCTCCGCCGGTCCGGTGATCCGTGCTGTGGCGCCGTCGGGCGAGCCGTCTCCGGCGGCGCGCGAGGCGATCGCTTTCGTTCCTTCCTCGAGCGGCAACACCCACGCACCCGG
>JAXDJP010000340.1:0-4248 GCA_034665645.1 Actinomycetota bacterium
CGAGTACGACCGCTCCAACCGCGGGGCATGCAACGAGGTCGAACTCGCCCTCGAATAGCTTCGCCAGTTCCTCGCCGAAGCGCTGTGCGATGCGAGGGTGCTCGAGCACTCGAAACTTTTGCACGAACACGTCCGAATGCCTTCCCGACGAAAGTTTGAAGTGTCCGTGCAGCACGGCGCCCTTGTCCTCTAGAACGCCCAAGATCTCGGCTTGATTCATCCAAGCTCTTTCGAGATCGCCCGCGCCGCGGCCCCCGGGTCTGGGGCGCCGGTGATCGGTCGCCCGACCACGATGACGTCGGCACCCGCTTCGACCGCGGCGGCGGCCGACATCGTGCGTCTCTGGTCCTGGGTGCTTCCCCCGTCTGGTCTGATCCCGGGCACGACCAGCAGCGGTCCCCCGTCAGTCACCGCACCGAACCGCGCTCTAACCCTCTCGATCTCGAGCGGCGAGCAGACGAGCCCGTCGGCTCCCGCCTGCAGGGCGAGGTCGGCCAACCGTAGAACGGCGTCCCCCGCGGGGCCTGCGAGGCCGATCGTCCCAAGTGCGTCGTCGTCGAGGCTGGTGAGGACCGTGACGGCAAGGACGGCGAGCCCGGATGGCGCGGCCTCCGCAGCCGCGCGCACCATGTCACGACCTCCCGACGCGTGGATCGTGACCATCGACGCGCCCGTCTCGGCGGCGGCCTTAACCGCACCGGAGACTTGCATCGGGATGTCGTGCAGCTTTAGATCTAGGAACACCGGCGCGTGCGCTCCGACCTCACGTACGACGTCGCTGCTCGTGCTCACGAAGGTGGTGAGACCGATCTTGAACATCCCGACGTGTCCCGCGGTAGCGTCGACCAGATCCTTGATCGTCGCCCTGTCGGCGGAATCGAGGGCGACGCAGATCGGGTTCGAGGGCACGAACGTGTGTGCGTCGGGCCGTTTGATCACCGTAGTCATGGGGCTCCCACCTTTACCGTTCCGACGAGTTCGTCCACGGTCTTCACCCCGTGGCGACTCATGTAGTCCTGCACTCCCGCCGCGATCTCCAACGACACGCGCGGGTCGATGAAATTCGCGGTGCCGACCGCAACTGCCGATGCCCCCGCGAGGATCAGTTCGAGGGCATCCTCGGCGCTGCCGACACCACCTTGGCCGATCAATGGAACCTCTGGGAAAGCGCGGTGCACTTCGTAGACGGCGCGTACGGCTATCGGTCGGATCGCCGGCCCCGACAGGCCCCCAACGGTGCCGGCGAGTTTGGGCCGGCGCGTCTCCACCTCGATCGCCATGCCGAAGACGGTGTTGATCAGGGACAAGCCATCGGCTCCCGCCTCGAGCGCGGCTCCGGCTATCTCCTGGATCGATGTCACGTTCGGCGACAGCTTTGGGAACACCGCAACCCTGGGCAGCGCTTTCTTGACCCCCGCCACGACCTCCTTCGTCGCCTTAACGGAGTGCGAGAACATGTTGTTCTTGTCCTCGAGATTGGGGCACGAGATGTTCAGCTCGACCGCCGCGATCCCTCGCCCCCCGGTGCGCAACTTGTCGGCGACGCGAACGAACTCTTCGACGGTGTTCCCTGCGATCGACGCGAAGACCGTCGCCTTGTGCTTGAGCAACCACGGCAGGTCCTCTGCCAGGAAGTAGTCGATCCCTTTGTTCTGGATGCCGATCGCGTTGAGCATCCCCGAGGGCGTCTCGCACATCCTGGGGGTCGGCTTGCCCTTCCACGGAACGAGAGTGGTGGATTTGACGATGATCCCGCCGAGCTTCGCCAGATCGAGGAACTTGGATGCCTCTCGTCCGGCTCCGAAGGTCCCCGACGCGACGAGCAGCGGATTGCGCAGCCGGACGGGACCGAGGTTGGACGCCAGTGGGTTGTGCGCAACCATCAGTTGCCCGGAGGTGGATGTTCGGACGATGGTCCGTCGCCGTCGACCTCGCGCGTCGGTACGCCGGCCGGTGTCAGTTCCGACTGATCGCTACCGACGACATCGGTCTGGTTCTCCCACACGACCTGCGCTCCGTTGAAGACGGGCCCCTCGGTACAGGAGCGGGCGTAGACGACCTCTTCTTCGCCTTTCGCCTTCTTCGGGTTCTTGAGCGGCATCACGCAGGTCATACAGACTCCGTAACCACAGGCCATCAGTTCCTCGACCGCTACCTGCACGGGGATACCTTGCTCGGTGCAGATCGCCGAAACCGCGCGGAGCATCGGGTGCGGTCCGCACGCATAGACGACCTCGGTTTCGCATTTCTCCATCGTCTCTACGAGGATGTCCGTGACGCGACCTTCGTCGCCGATGGAGCCGTCGTCGGTGGTTACCCTGCAGACCGATGCGAGACGGCGAGCATCGATCTGGTTGAGAAGGAGCCCCCCGTTACGCGCTCCGAGGATCACGTCGACCCTGTGTCCCTCATTGCGTAGTTCGTCCGCGAGGAAGAACAAGGGCGCGGCACCTATGCCACCGCCCACGACGAGACAATGGGCGCGACGCTTCGGAAGGACGAACCCCCTCCCAAGAGGACCGGTGAGCCCGAGCATCGAATGCCCTCTTTGTTGCGAGAGGAATCGCGTGCCGGGTCCGGCGACGTCAAACACGATCTCGATCGTCGACGCCCAGCCTCCCCGCTTGTGGACGCGATACACGGAGAAAGGACGACGCAGGATGTTCGCTCTGCCCTCCCCACATCTGACGTTCACGAATTGACCAGGGGCGACCTTCTCGCCGATCTCTGGGGCCACGATCGTCAGTGAGTGGTAATGCTCTCCGTACTTCTTGTGCGAGAGCACCTCGCCGACCGTCATCAGCACTACGGCGACTCAGCGAGGTAGGTCTGCAGGCGCTGCACCTTGACGTCGCCGCGGATCAGGGCCTCGATCCCCTGCACGGCAGCGGCGATCCCGGCCATCGTCGTTATGCACGGCACTCCGGCGGTGATGGTCGCCTGCCGGATGAAGTAACCGTCCGATCGCGCGCTGCGGCCGAAGGGGGTATTGAAGACCATCTCGATGTCCCCGCGCGCGAGCATGTCCGCGAGGCTCGATGCCTCGTCGTCGGAGGCCTCCGACACCTTGCGCACGACGTCGACGTCGACTCCGGCGCGCCTCAGGACGTTCGCGGTCCCGCGGGTCGCGACGAGGTGGAACCCGAGATCTTGGAGTCGTTTGGCCGGGAAGATCACCGACCGCTTGTCGGGGTTCGCCACCGAGATGAAGACCGTTCCCTTGACCGGGAGTCTGACGCCCGCCCCGGCCTCGGCTTTCGCGAACGCGGCGCCGAAGTTGTGGTCGATCCCCATCACCTCGCCGGTCGAACGCATCTCGGGCCCGAGAAGCATGTCGACTCCGGGGAACCGGTCGAAGGGCATCACTGCCTCCTTCACCGCAACGTGCTTCAAACCCTCGTGACCGACGCTTCGCTCGGGGACGATCCCCTCGCGTCGAAGCTCGGCAAGCGACGCGCCGGCCATGACCCGCGCCGCGACCTTCGCCAAGGGGACTCCCGTTGCTTTCGAGGTGAAGGGAACGGTGCGGGACGCACGGGGGTTCGCCTCTAGCACGAACACCTTTTCGTCCTTGACCGCGAACTGGATGTTGAGGAGCCCTCGCACGCCGAGGCCGCGTGCGATCGCATCGGTGTAGCGGATCACCTCTTCGATCTGATCGTCGGCGAGCGTGAACGGGGGCAGCGCACAAGCGGAGTCGCCCGAATGGATGCCCGCCTCCTCGATGTGCTCGAGCACGCCCCCGATGTAGAGCTCCTCTCCGTCGAAGATCGAGTCGCAGTCGACTTCCACGGCGCCCTCGAGGAACCTGTCGACCAAGACCGGGTGCTGCGGAGAGACCTCGGCCGCGCTCGCCATGTAGCGCTCGAGCGAGGATTCCTCGTAAACGATCTCCATCGCCCGCCCCCCGAGAACGTAGGAAGGCCGCACGAGGATCGGATAGCCGATCGAGCGCGCGACCGACTTCGCCGCCTCGACCGAGCGCGCCATCCCGTTCGGAGGATGCGGGAGAGCGAGGTCGGCCAGGAGAGCTCCGAAGCGTTCGCGATCTTCTGCTCGATCGATCGCATCGGCAGGAGTCCCGAGGATGGGAACTCCGGCCTCGGCCAGCGCTCTCGTCAGCTTCAGCGGCGTCTGACCTCCGAGCTGCACGATCACGCCCTTAGGCTCCTCGCGCTCGACGACGTTCATAACGTCTTCGAAGGTGAGCGGCTCGAAGTAGAGACGGTCGGAGGTGTCGTAGTCGGT
>JAXDJP010000341.1:0-5579 GCA_034665645.1 Actinomycetota bacterium
GTGGCGATGTCGTCGCCGCGCATATGAGGGTGTTTCAGGTACAGAACGCGATCACCGAGAACCCACGAGGCTTCCACGAGCGCGGCCCACGTCTGCGGCCCGACGATCCCGTCCACCAGGATCGCCCGCTGCTGTTGGAACTCATGCACCACCGATGCGGTGTGTGGGCCGAAATGCCCGGTTTCATCCTCGATCTTGAAACCGAGGGCCCGAAGGCGGAACTGCACGTCGGCGGCCTCCTCGGAGCGATCGCCCAGACGTATCAATGAAGGCATCGGGGGAGCGTACTAACGGTCGCCGCGGTAGCGGCGCGGCCTCAGTCCTCGAGGGTCTCTAGGTACCGCTCGGCGTCGATCGCCGCCATACATCCCATCCCGGCGGCGGTGACCGCCTGGCGATAGCGGAAGTCGACGACGTCGCCGGCCGCGAACACGCCCGGGACCGAGGTCTGGGTGCCCTCGCCCGGCGTCGAGATGTAGCCGCCCGTCAGCTCGAGCTTTCCCTCGAATAGAGAGGTATTGGGGGTGTGGCCGATCGCTACGAATACACCACCGGCCTGTACCTCGGTTTCCTCGCCGGTCTCGATGTTCTTGATCCTCGCCCCGGACACCTTCGCGTCGCCGAGGATCTCGGTGATCACCGAGTTCCAGATGAAATCGATCTTCGGGTTGGCGAACGCACGGTCTTGCATGATCTTCGAGGCTCGCAGTGAGTCGCGCCGATGCACGACGGTGACCTTCGACGCGAACTTCGTCAGGAAGGTCGCCTCCTCCAGGGCGGAGTCTCCGCCTCCGACGATCAGGAGCTCTTGATCGCGGAAGAAGAATCCGTCACAGGTCGCGCACGTCGAGACACCGTGACCCAGCAATTGTTTTTCCCCCGGCACTCCGAGCATCTTGGCGGAGGCACCGGTCGAGATGATCACGGAGCGCGCGTCGTACGTTTCGGAACTCGTCTTCACGTGGAACGGCGTGGATGAGAGATCGACCTCGGTGACGTTGTCCGTCACGATCTCGGTCCCGAAACGGGCGGCCTGCTTGCGCATGCTCTCCATGAGCTCCGGGCCCATGATCCCGTCGACGAAACCGGGGTAGTTCTCGACTTCGGTGGTCAGCATCAGCTGCCCGCCCGCCTCGATCCCCTCGATCATGATCGGGTGGAGATTGGCCCTCGCCGTGTACACCGCGGCCGTCAAGCCGGCGGGTCCGGATCCGATAATCACGACGTCTCGCGCGGTGGGACTCAAGTTGTTCACACCTTACAGAACGCTTGGCGGAACTCGCCATTCCCCTACGGGCCGATCGGACCCTTCTGGTAGAGGATCACGTGCTCGCAACCAGGTCGTTTCCACGCCCACAGTTGGAACCTATCCAGGGGTCTCTTTTCCTGAAGCGTGTAGGCGAATCCGAGGAGCAGGGCCCGGGTGCCTTTGATGGTCGCGAAACCTCCGTACGCGGGCAGGTATCTATAGCGACTGCCTTGTTCGAAGATCTGCGCCCCGCATGTCCTTATCTCGTCGCGCGACCCCGCCGGCGCGTCCAGAGCGAGTCGGTCGAGGAACTCGTCCTGCAGCACCGTCGCGTTCGCCCCGCTGTAGCTCTTTGCGAAGGAGGTGAATGCCGCCCCGCTGGTCGCGAGTTGCTCGAGTTCGCCCGCTGTGACCTTTCCCAGTGGCAGGAACTGCGGTTGGGGGCCGGCCGCCGCGCCGTCTGCGGACTCAATGGCATCGCCGGTCACCGCCGCCGCTTTCGATCGTCCCTCGGAAACCCCCTTGTGGTCGTCGTTGTCACTCGCGCGAGTTTCCGTATCCCTCGGGGCCTTATCGCCGCCGCCGGCCTCCATGTTCGGTGCTCCGGAGGTGGCCAGGTCGTCGGAGCCGCCGAGAGTCACCTGCGTCGCGGCGAACAAGAGCAGCGCGATAACCGCGGCAGCCCCCAAAAGTGGAGCGATCCGTGCTTGCCACGGAGAAACGCGCGACGGGATCACGTCGCCACCCGAGTCGTAACGGAGCGGCTCTGCGGCGGACGACTCAAGCGCGCTCGCTACGCCTTGACGCAAGCGGCGACTTTCGAGTTCCGTCAGGTGCTCTTCCGGAGAGTCGACGAGCATCTGGACGACGATCAACTCCGACGAACAGGACGCGCAAGTACCGAGGTGCTCGCGTACCGCGCGCGCGTCCGCCTCGCCGAGGTCGCCTGCGGCGAAGTCGCGGAGAAGGGCCGAGCAGCGCTCGTGGTCAATCACTGGATCCATCGCCTTCCTTTGACGCTCCCACGGGGGGTGGTTGTTCCAGCAACTTCGCCAGCCTCTGCCGCCCCCGGCTGATCCGCGATTTAACGGTGCCGATAGCGACCCCGGTGAGGGCCGCGATGTCCTCGTAAGGAACGCCTCCGAGATCGTGCATCGTCAGCGCTTCCCTGTATTCCATGGGTAGCACGGCTAATGCCGCGATGAGGTCGAGCCTGGTGACGACCTCTTCTTCCAGAGACCTTCCCGGTGACGCTGCGGCCTCTCGTTCGTCGGCCGAGTCGTCGTCTCGCGGGATCGGCAAGCGTCCTTTCTTGCGTAACAGGTCATTGCACGAGTTGATGCCGATGCGGTACAGCCACGTCGAGAACGCCGCTTCGCCCCGGAACGACCGAGCTCGTTTGAACGCCGAGATGAACGCGTCTTGCGTAGCGTCGAGTGCATCTGCGCGGTCGCCGGTGATGCGGAGCGCCAGCGAGAAGATGCGGTTCTCGTGACGCTGCATCAAGGTCGTGAAAGCACGCTCCTCCCCGTCGAGGAAGCGCGCCAGAAGGTCTTCATCCCGATCGGCCCCTTCAGGGCGCAAAGAAGCGAACCTCGCCGATCGCCGCGCGGCCGGCGCCGCCCCCCGGCAACGATGTGATCCAGACCAACCAATAACGAGCGGTCGCGGATACCGAAACTTCTTCATCGGTCGCGGCGTCGGAGAATCGGCCCTCGACGTTGAAGCCTGTCTCGCTCTCGGCCGAGGAGTCTGCAGCCCTTACCTCGCCCGTCACTCCCGGGGTGCCGAAATGGATCTGGACCCGCGCGATCTCCTGGGAGGAGCCGAGATCGAAGATCAGTCCCACGCCCGGCTTCTGCGTTTGGAGCGGGTCTCGGTAGTCCTCGGTGCTCCACTCCGTCGCGGGGTCGCCGTCGGTTGCGGCCGCGACCTCTTCGGGGTGTTCCGAGCCGTCACCAGAGGGATCGAAGTCGGTGGTCCCCTGTACGCCGATGGGACCCGTTCCCCCTTGAGAGCCTTCGGGACGCGTCGTCGAGGTAGCGGACCCCTTTTTCTCGTTCGAATCGAGGAAGCGCGGTATCAGGAAGGCGACGAGCACGGAGGCGACGATGAAGGCGATGATCGGAACGATCTTGCGAAGCTCGGACGTCGCCGTCGATCGAACCGCGGGAGTGTCGGCCCGCGGGCTCGCGGGAGTCGCGCGGATCACTTGGGTAGAGCTCGATCCATCCGGCGTCACCGCGCGTTCAAGTGCGCGCGCCATGTCGATCGCCGATGCGTATCGCTGCGATGGCTCGATATTGAGTGCCTGCATCACCGCGGCATCGAGAGAGCGCGGGATCCCTGCCTTGATGCTGCGGAGAGGCGGCGGGGATTGCTTCAGTCTTTGCAACAATGTCGTTATGTCGGAGGAGTCTTCGAATGGAGGCCGTCCAACGAGCATCTCGTAAAGGATGATGCCGAGCGAGTAGATGTCACTCAGTTCGTCGGGATCCCGTCCCTCCGCTTGTTCCGGCGATAGGTACCGGATCGATCCAAGGATCGTCCCGGTCGTGTTCAGATCGCGTGACGCGAATGCTGCTCGCGCGATACCGAAGTCGGAGATCTTGACGGTCCCATCATTCGTCAACAGCACGTTCGCCGGTCTGAGATCTCCGTGCACCACGCCGTTGGAGTGCGCGTAGGACAAAGCTCCGCAAAGAACTCGAGCCAGTGACGTCACTCTTGAGGGGGCCAGCGTCCCCTCGGTCGCGAGCAACGTTTCCAGACTGCCGCCACCGCAGTACTCGAGGATGATGAAGTGCTGTTCGGTCGCCTCCCCGACGTCGTCGCTGCCGGTGTCGTAGATCTGAGCGATGTTGGGATGAGATAGGTGCGCTGCCGCTAGGGCTTCCTTCAGGAAGCGGTCGCGGAAGGGGACGTCTTCGGCGAGGCGGGGGTGGAGGATCTTCACGGCGACGTGGCGCGCAAGGACTTCGTCACGGGCACGCCAGAGGGACGTCATCCCTCCAGTCGAGATCTGTTCTTCGAGAAGGTAACGCCCCGCGAGCAACAGAGGTTCGGCAGACATCGCCGTCGATGCTAGTTGTTATTTGGTGGTGGCTTGCCCGTCACCGGTCGCTCGCGCCCAGTCGGAGATGGCATCGATGCGGCCGACGAGGAGGGTGTCTGCCTTGCGGCGAAGCTTGAGTCGGATGATCCCATCCGTACCGACGCTGAAGGCCACGAGCTTCGCATCCTTCTCTTTAGCCAGCTCCAGAGCCTTCTCTTTCAGCGCGTTCTGGTTGGTGACCGGGTCGAAGGTCACTCCCGTAGAGACCTCTACCGCGATGTCGTCGGCTGCGGCATCGATCGAAAAGATGTTGAAAACGATCGAACCCGCGTCGAAGAGGATCACGCCCAGGATCACCAGCGTGAGGAGCCACTTGACGATGCCCCCGCGCTCATCGCTGAATCTCATAGCCGCATTATCGACCGAAGAGTGCTTCCGCATGAGGGTTTCACGGTGTTAAGTCCGTCCGATCCGCCGCCCCAGCATGCCTCTGACGAGAGATATCTCGTCCACCTTCAAAAGGACCCCGAAGGCGAGATAGGCGCCTGCACCCGTGCCTACTCCGATAGCGAGCTCCACTATCTGGCCGATCAACCCGATATCCCCGCCGACGTTTCGGACCGCCGTGTACACCCCCCAGACCACGAGTCCCATCGCAATCGATGCCAGGAGGATGCGCATCGAGTTAGCGATCAGCCGTCGGACGTCGAGGCCGCCGATCCGGCGACCGAGATACCGGGCCTGCAAGATCGCACCGAGGGTGTATGCGGACGCGTGGCCCAAGGCCAGTCCTTTCACACCCAATGCGGGGAAGAGGATCAGGTTCAACCCGGTGTTGAATGCGACCGCGACGCAATTGATAAGGAAGGGCGTTTTGGTGTCCTGCACTGCGTAGAAGGCACGAAGAAAGAGTTGGAACAGAGCGAACGGCACGAGTCCCAGCACGAAGAAACGCAAGATGCCGGTCACGATGTCCGTCGACTGCGCAGTGGTGTTGCCGTGCTGCAGGAGCAATCTCACGATCGGTTGACCGAGGACGAGGTAGCCGACCGCTGCAGGAAGTAACAGGAAGACGGTGGCCCTGATCCCCGTCGAGAGGCGTTCGCGGAAGCTGTCCCATTCATCGTTGACGGCGTGCGCGCTCATCCCCGGCAACAGCGCGGTGATCACCGAGACGGCGAACAATCCGTGCGGCAGCATGAAGAAGGTGAACGCGTACACGTACGCGGCATAGCCTCCCGGCTCACCTGCGGCGAGGACCTGCACGACGAGGTA
>JAXDJP010000342.1:0-9221 GCA_034665645.1 Actinomycetota bacterium
CGGGCAGCTTCCGGTGAACTACTTGCTCTATGCGGAGGCTCTTGCCGGATCCGGCGAGGCGATGACTTACTCGTACGACGGCGTCACCTACAGCGGCACGACGGCTTCCTATCCCATGAACAACGACGGTCCGGTCGAGATCGACCAGAAGACCGGAACGGTGTTCGAGGCGATCAGCGTCGACAGCCTGGGCGATGTCGGAGTTGCGATCTCGACTCGCGACCCCAGTAAGCCGGACGACCCCGCCCTCGTGAACACCAAGATCGTCAAGATAGCGACCCTTCCTCCGGGGACGAACACCCGTGCCCTCTTCCCCGTCATCGGCTTCGACAAGAACCGCACGCTGTACATCGCGTGGGTCACTCGTGGCACCAAGACGGTCTCCGAAGACCCGAAGGCGTGGCAGATCTACTACTCGTACGCCAAGGCGTCGTCGGGGTGGAAGGACTTCTCGAAGCCTCGGAAGATCAGCACTCCTCCTTCGAACCAGGCCGTTATGCCGTGGGCCGTCGCCGGTGCCAAGGGCCGTCTCGCGGTGGTTTGGTACGGGACGAACGACAAGACACACGCACCCAGCACTGAGAACGCTCACCAGCCGTGGCACGTGTACATGGCGAACATCACGAAGGCCGACACGAACAGCCCTCACGTGACGCAAACGCGCGTGACGCGGCACCCCATGCACTACGGCACCGTGTGCTTGGAGGGAACCGGATGTATCGCGGTGCAAGGCAACAGGAACCTCGCCGACTTCTTCCAGGTCAGCGTTGACCCACGCAACGGGGCATTGGTCATCGTTTACGACGACACGTCCAACGACGCGACGCAGACGATCGCCAACGGCCAGAAAGTAGGCGACAGCGCAGCCGACCACAAGGGTGCTCCGCTCGTAACGATGGTTCGTCAGAACGGCGGCATCGGGCTCTTCGGCCAGAGGATCAATGGGTACCGGCGAGTGGGGCTGGCGATGAAGGATCAGACCGGCGACGCCAGGTGGGATCCGTTGTACGGCGCCGACAAGGTCCCGGCCCTCGACCTACGCGGGGTGAGTGTCAAGAAGATCATCAAGCGCAAGAAGGGAAAGATCATCCGTAAGGCGGTGTTCACCCTGAAGGTCAACGACCTCAGCGACATCCAAGGGGCGTTGACGCAGACGGGCTCCCAGGCGCTCGATTACATCGTGCGCTGGTCGAACAAGACGCCCAAGGGAACGGCCAAGGAAGAAGTGCGCTTCCCGATCCAGTACGTCGCCGCCGAGGTCGATCCCACAGGAACCCCTGGGTTCTATGCGAACAACGACGCCTTCACATACGAGCTCTGCTCGGTATCCGGTTGTTTCCCGCACGGGTTCTACTACCCGCGGCCCCCGCTTGGCGGCTTCGACGCCAAGGGAGCCATGAAGCTGACGGAGGGGCCGAAGCCGGACAAACTGACGTTCACCGTTCCGTTCCGCAAGTTCGGGAGCAAGCTGAACCTGCGGATGGACAGCCTGTCGGCGTTCGCGCTGGCGGCACCGCGCAGCGCCAACCAGATCCCCTCCAACGAGGAGCTCGAAGCAGACAGAGCGCCGGTCGAGGTCGACGGCATCTGCTGCAGGGATGCACGTCTGAAGAAGTAACAGCATTCGATCTAGAGAAGGGGGCGGGGCTTCGGCTCCGCCCCCTTTTACTTTCCGAAGCCCTTCGGTAACTTCTGCTTCAACTTCAGCACGGGCTCGAACAGATCGCCTTTCTGCTCGACGCGTTTAAGCAACTGATCGGATGTGAAAAAGAGGCGTTCCGCCTTCTTGTGCTTCAGCGCGGCTTCGACCTCGCGCCATTCGAGTGGCGTGGACGCGCTGGGAAATTCCTTCGCGCGGAGCGTGTAGACGCACGCGGTCGTCTTGTGGTTGTCGTTCTGACTCCAGTCGATGAATACCTTGCCACTGCGTAGGTCCTTTGCCATCTTCGTGACGACGTCGTCGGGATGTTCGTTCTGCACCTCGGTTGCGAGAGCGTGGGCGAAAGAACCTGTTTCGTCGAACGACACCTTTGTGTTCAGCGGAGCGAACATCTGGATCCCCTTCGACCCAGACGTCTTGGGAAAGGATTCGAGGCCGAGCGACTGGAGTTTGTCTCGCAGCCACACGGCG
The DNA here is from genome assembly GCA_034665645.1 of Actinomycetota bacterium. Lineage (GTDB taxonomy): Bacteria > Actinomycetota > CADDZG01 > CADDZG01 > WHSQ01 > JAUJNU01. The sequence goes on from JAXDJP010000342.1 coordinate 2,132, forward strand.
ACCTTGCAACATCCGATGATGCCGAGCTCGGGATCGGGATCGAGATCGAACACGACCGCCGTCGGCTTGAAGATGTCGGATGCGCGCGCGAGGCCGATGTGCAGCTCGAGGTTCCCAAGGTTCGCGGCCCACAAGAGAGCGGCGCGGTTCTCGATCAGGCAATACGGGATGTCCTGATCGTCGCGCTTCCGCTTGATCGTTACGGTCTTGATCCATTCCGGGGCGTGGGGCGGACAGCGCTTCTCGTAGAAGAACTTCCCCGCGGCGCCGTCCGGATATCGCTTCATGGTGAGCGGACGACCTTTCAGATGGGGGAGCAGAACCTCCGACACCGAGTCGTAGTACGAGATGACGTCACCCTTCGTGAAACCGGTCTCCGGATAGAAGACCTTCTCGAGGTTCGACAGTTGCAGGGTGCGGTTCCCGACCCGTCTCGTTTCGGTCTTCTTCATGAGGGATCCTCCCGCACGACCTTCTTCGGATCCTTGTCATCGCGGAGACCGACGAAGCGAGGGTGGCGCAAGCGAGCGTCCTTGCCCGTCCACTCGCTGAAACCCACTTGAGCTACCAGTTTCGGCGCCACCCAGTGCACGTTCTTGCGGAGTGGGGGCTTGCCTTCGAACGGCGATTCTTCGATCTCGATCTGTTCCAGCCGGTGGGTCAAAGAGCGCAGTAGCTCGTCGTTGTATCCGGTCCCGACCTTTCCCGCGAAGCGGAGCTGAGCGCCGTCGTAGTAGCCGATCAAGAGAGCGCCGAACCCCGTTCGTTGACCCTGCGGATCCGTGAACCCGCCGATCACGAATTCCTGCTCGTTGCTGCACTTGAACTTCAGCCAGTCCTTCGACCGGCCGCGTACGTAGACCCCCGCGGCGCGTTTGGCGATGATGCCTTCCCAGCCTTTAGCGCAAGCCTCGGCGAAGTAAGCCTCGCCTTTCTCCTTCTTGTGGGCCACGAGTTTGAGATGCGGCGCCGGCGTCACGCGCTCCTTGAGCACGCTCTTCCTTGCTAGAAGATCGGCCGGCGTCAGGTCCCACTCGCCCAAATGGACGAGATCGAACACGTGGTAGTTCAGTTGAGTTCCGCCCCGCGTCGTCCCTCGTTGCAGGTCGAGTCTCTGCTGCAGCGCGCCGAAACTGGTTCGTCCGTGCGAGGACGCCGCGATTTCGCCATCGAGCACCAGGTTCCGTTCGCTCTGATCTTTGACGGCGGCGACTACCTGTGGGAAACGGTCGTTGAGAGACAACTTGTTCCTGGTAAGGAGCGTCACCTTCGATCCCCTCTTGAACGCCAGGCAGCGGATCCCGTCCAACTTGGGCTCGTAGATCCAATCGGGGGCCGAGAAGTAATCGCGGGTGAGCGTCGCGAGCATCGGATCGATCCATTCGGGTTGTGCCTTTTTCCGCGCGCCGAGAGAAGACAGCCGGGTCGTCATGCCCTGGCCTCCACGCGGCCCAATCGTTTCATCGCGTCGCGCCTTTCGTTGTTTCCCATCTTCGCCGCCCGCACCGTCTCGCGAAGCGATTCGATCGTCGCGTCGTACGTCTTCCGATCGACTGGGAACGGCGTGCCGTCTTTTCCTCCATGAGCGTAAGAGAACGACGCCGGGTCGCGTACCGAGACGGGTTCTCCATAGGTCAACTCTGCAACGAGCGCGAGAGCGCGCAACCCTTTGGCACCGACACCTTTAACGGAGAGAAGGTCGGTAAACGTTGACGGCTGTGCCTCGTACGCGGGAAGTAGCACTCGCTCGATCCGCTTGGGATCGAGATCCGCGAGGCGAAGCTCGTGTCGGCGCGGCATCGCGAGGCTCTGCATCTGCCGGAGCTCGTGGCCGATCTTCTCCGGGTGCTCGCGCGCGAGTTCGGTGGCGACCGACCGATTGCCCTCGGCCTCGCCGGCCACGAGGTTAAGGACCTCCCCTTGAGCGCGCTCGGTAACCGCCTCGTGCGGATCGTTGTCGAAGCGCGGGGGAGTGAGCCAGTGATAGCGGCGGGCCATGCCCGACTTCTCGTCCATCCCTTGCTGCACCACGGCCCACTCGCCGGCCGGCGTGAATAGGAAAGTGTGGTGGTAGATCTGGAACCCGTCCTGGACCGCGGAGGAATCGACCTTGGCCGAGAGGCGGCTGGCCGCGACGAGTGGGGCCGGGTCCTCGCCCCATCCCTCGCACGTCGCTTCGATCTCCGCGGGAGTGCGGCGCGACGTCTTGCCCTTGCCACCCGCGACCGCGAAACCGACGTCGCCCTCGAGTCCCTTCAGCCCTTCTTTGAGAGCGCCGCAGGTCGTCGTGGTGACCCCGCTCGAATGCCAGTCGAACCCGAGGACGCAGCCGAACGCCTGGAACCAGAAGGGATCGGAGAGGCGTTTGAACATCCCGGTCGGGCCCTCCTCGTGAACCACGGCGAGGCTGATCTCGCGAGCCAGTTGGGTCATGCGCCCGAACAGGTAGGCGGGGGCCCGGCCCCCATGGAGGGGGAGGTCGGCTCGTCCGGTGCGCATAGCAGCCACGCTACTAGCCACCCAGGCTTAGAACCCGTATCCCAAACTTGAGTCTCTCCCACGCAACTTATCTGTTGACAAGACCACCAGACCCGCCTAGAATGACCCCGTTCCAGGCAGGCAGATCCAGGAGGTAGGCAGCATGAAACTGAGCGACACCCGCACCGAATTCGAAGATCTCGTGTCGAGACTGGTGGGCAGCGGTTCCTCGACCATGCCGAGCGCGACGTGGCCGATGGGCGGTTACAACGTGCCCACCGACGTGTTCCACACCGAGGGCAAGCTCGTGATCAGGATGGAGCTCCCCGGCGTGAGCCCCGACGACGTCGAGGTCACGATCCAAGAGAACAACCTCGTGATCAACGGCTCGCGCAGGTTCCCCTACGACGCCGAGAACGTCCGTTTCGTGCGGCGCGGCACCTTCTACGGTGACTTTACGCAGCGCGTGGCGCTGGGCAAGGGTCTCGACCCCGAGGGCATCACGGCCTCGTACGACAACGGCGTGCTCGTCCTGACCGTTCCTTATGCGGCCGAAGCCCAGCCGAAGAAGATCTCGATCGAGGTCGGAAGCACCCAGCAGTCGCTGAACAGCTGAATCCCCGCAGTCTCGTTCGGCATAAAGAGAGGGCCGGCCCCCCCGGCCCTCTCTCCTTTTGTGCCCTAAACGGTTAGCGCGAGCGCCAGCTGGCGCGACTGCGCGAGGAGCGTCCCATCGCGGCTCCAGAGCTCGCCGTCCTCCTCGAAGAACCCGCCGCGCGACATCTTCGACCAGAAGCGCCCGAGGTAATAGTCGTCGGGAGCCGCTCCCGGATGCGGGATCGGGGACCGGAAGTGCATCGTCAGGTCGACGGTGGGACACACGACCCGCTCGGTGGCGCGAGGAAAGATCGCGGGCGCCCACGCGTCGAGGAGGCATGCCACGACCGGGGCGTCGGCCAGCGCCGGAGGATCGATCCGGAACCATCCTCCGACCTCGGCTTTATCCGACCCCGAGAACGGCGGCCCCCCGATCAGCCACCGCATGTCGAAATTCCCAAGGAAGGGTGGAACGCCCTCGCCACGTGAGGGCACTTTGAAACCGTCCTCGGGTGGGGCGACCTCGGGCATCACGGCATCGTCGAACGCGAACCCGTCCCTGTCGGAAGAGAACGCCGCCAGCGAGATCGCGATCGTCTTACCCGACTGCTCGAGGCGGGCCGACATCGACGTCATCGAACGACCCCGGCGTTCGGTCGCGGTGACGATGTCTACGCTCCCTTCCTCGGGGGCCGAGAGGAAATGCGTCGTGAACGAACGGACCGTGCGCGTGGGGTCACCCTGCGCGGACGTGAGCGCTCGCAAGATGATGGCCGAGATGTAACCGCCGTGGGCCCCGCGGACGACCCTCCAGCCGGGCTGGACATCGCCGCGGTAACGACCGTCTCCGACCGGTTGGACCGCGGTGCCCTTCTCGAACGAATTCATCGAGGGTGATGCTAGGCGAGGTCGCCGTACTCAGAACCCCGCAAGAGGGAAGCTACGCCGGTGCGGAGGGCGGAAGTCCGAGCAGCTTGTTGAGAACGTTCGCCTGAGCGGCCGGGTTCGCGACGGTCCCGACGGCCTTCGCGAGGGCGCAGAACTTGCCGCGCACGATGCCGTTCTCTCCCGTGAGCAAGATATCGATGGGCGATAGGTCGACGACCATCCCCTTCAGGGTGGTGTCCGTCCCGTCGGGCGAGAATCGGAAGGAGTCACAACTCGCCTCGGTGATGTCCACGGGGGCGGCCATTAGGTCGCCGAAGACAGACTCGCTGTTGTCGACCACGGAAGTCGCTAGTGGGGTGCACGTTCCGTAAACGTGACCTTCGACGAGAAGCTCGCCAGTCTTCGGGTCGGCAAGGAACCGGTAGAGGCTGAAGCTCCCGGAAAAGGATCCCGACTCGCCGGACGTGCTCGTCGTACACGTGCTGTTGAAGGAGCTGGTGAAAAGATTCTTCGGAGCCCAGGCCGGCGCGGCCAGCGCAGCCATCAAGCACAAGGTCGAGAGCGCGACGGCACCCAGACGCGCCGATCTCCTGGTCTTCACGCGAAGCACCTCATCTTTCGTTCGAGAACGATGTACCCCTCACGACCATGTAAGTAGCTCGACCCGTCCAGTGGAATACGTAAATGGCGCAAACGAGGGCTACGGATGGGCCTTCTCGAAGATCTCGTAGGAGCTGATCGCGTGCATCCCGGCCCGCTCATACACGCCGACCGCTCCCGTCGGGTTCGCCGCGTCCACCCCGAGGCCGACCTTCTCCACGCCTCTACCCTGGAACTCCGCGAACGAGTGCTTAAGCAGTGCGGTGGCGATGCCCCTGCGTCGATGCTTCTCCAGAACTCCGAGGGCTCCCACCCAGCCCACGTCCTCGGCGAGGTTGCCCAATAAGGCACCGACGAGTTGTCCGGCGCCGTCCCGAGCGAGGAACCACAGCGACTTGTCGTGATCTTTGCGCGACCAAGACTGAGCGGTCCATTCTTCGAACGTCCTGGGGCTGCGACCCCACTCGTTCCGGAAAGTCTCTTCGATCAGTTCGTGGATCTCTCGTGCCTCAGGCTCCTCGAGGTCTACTCCACACCGCGCTATCGAGATCCCCGATACCTCGGGGATGTCGATGGTCTCCTCTCCGGTCTCGATCAGCATCGTGTATTCGTGCCTCACCGTTACGAAGCCGCGTTCGCGGAGCATCTCGTGGGCCCGCGAGTCGTTGCCGTAGGTGTGATGCCGGAGGACGACGGGTCCGGGCGACTCTGCTCGCAGCCGCCCCGCGCGCTCTTCGATCCCCCGGAGAAGGGTTGCGCCAAGTCCCCGGCCTTGGTGCGAGGGATGGACGACTCCGAAGGAATACAGCATCCGGCCGGCGTCCGCTTGCCACAACATGGCGAACCCGACGTGGGAGTTCACCCCAGTGCGGATCAACCAGGTATCGAGTGAGAAGTCGAATCCCTTTTGACGAGTGAGTTGAACCAGGTCGTCCAGTACGAAGTCCGTGTGGTCCATCGCGTCGCGGTCGCACAGCCGGACGAGATCGGTTACCGCCCCGAGCTCCTCAGGGAGCGCGGGGCGAAGTCGGTAACCGCCGTTGAGCTCTTCTATCTTTCCGTGCTCCTTAGATCTGCCGGCTCTTGCAGACCGTCGGGCCACCAGTCTGGGTGGTTACGTACGTGCCTGCAGCGGCGCCGGGGGCTTCGTTCGCCACCGTCGGCCACGTGATCATCAAGCGGCACTTCAGGTCGAGGTCGATCCCCCACACGTCGGTAGACCGGTTGCAGGTGAAGCCCCCACCCGGATCCCCGCACGCGCCCATCAACTCGCTGGCGGTCCCGGTGTACGTGGGCACGGGGGAAACCTTCTTGCGCTTGATCGTGGGTGACGCGGAGAGACCGTTCAGGGTCTGCGCGATCGTTGCGTACCAAGCGGGCTTCTTGCCTTTGCCTTGTGACGCGCCTTTGAACCACGCGAGATCGATCTTGCCCGGGGCACCGACGACGATGTGGGCGAGCACGTTTCCGGGCCCCCCTTGGGGCGCGACCGTAACGGGCTTCGACCACTTGCTGAGGTCCGCTGGGGCCCACGTGTAGTTGATGGAAGCTCCGTCGTAGTTGGGGTAGGGGTTCGGCGACTCCGGGAACGCGACGTAAACGTTGCCTTTGTTGTCGAGCGCCCCGGGCGAGAGCTGCATCCCCACGACGTGACCGCTATCGCTGCGGTCGACGGCCAACGAAGTCGTCCACGATCCGAGGCTTCCATCCATCGAGGTCGCGACCCATACCCGGGTTGCGCCGACGACGTTCACCTCGGGGGGCTGGGCTCCGCAACCTCCGACGGCTGAATGACGAGTGCCCCATACCGCGTAGATCTGGCCGGTTGTCTTGTTGACCATCAGCGACGAGGGCCCGCCGGAGTCCGAACACTGCAGGTCGTTGTACTCCTCGGTGCCGGGGAGCGTGATCGGCACGGGCTCACCGAAAGTCTCACCGCCATCGTGCGACGTCTGTACGTACATGTTGTGATTCCCCGTGCCGGAAACGAGGTTGTGGAACATCAGGTACACGGGAAGTTCGTGCGTCTCCGGGTCCTCGCGTCCGGCCGCGAGCCACTGGCGGTCGGTGTCTCCTAGCGTCGCTCCCTGAGACTCGGTCCACGTCTTGCCGCCATCGTCCGAGTACGAGGTGCGGAAGTTGATGCCTTCGAAGTCCAGCTCGCTCGCGATGCTGCGCTTGGTGTGCGTGCGCACGATGTCGACGTCGATCGTGGCGATCTCTTGTCCGGCGGGATCGACTTTCGTCCGCGTCCAGGTGACGCCGTCTTTGGATTTGTAGATGATCATCTCGCCCGACCCGGCCTCGTTCGTGGCGACCCAACGCCAGTTCCACCGGCCGGTGGCGATGCGCGGCTCGGTGCCGCCGTCGGCGCCCTTCAGCTTGACCGTCTTGAACTTCAGCGGATTCGTCGCCGCACGCGCGATCTTGCCGTCCCCAACGTTCTGGGTGACAAGAGCGATCGTGAGGAGCACCGCCAGGATGAGGGCGTAGATGGTCCGACGCTCGATGGCCCCTAGATGAAGCA
>JAXDJP010000343.1:0-4297 GCA_034665645.1 Actinomycetota bacterium
GCTCCTTTTAAGCGAGAGGGTTACCAGTATCCGCCCAAGCACTCACTTAGCGCCCCTGAGTTAGTCCATTAGGTCCAGTTCGCGAATTTCGCGTTCCCCGTGGTACCCTGTGGGGCAGGGACGAACAGTTCGTCCCATGAGATTTGCTTCCGTTCACCTCCTTCTCTAGGCGGCTTCGGGTCTGTCGAATCTCCCGAAACGTTGCGGCACCGCCATCATCCGCAGGCCGCAAAACAAGAGGAGTAGAGATGTCCACACAAGAATCGTTCGCGGACGGCGTCCAGGAGACGCCGATCCCGTCCTTCGAAGAACTAGGCGTATCCCAGAGCGTGATCGACGCGCTCGCCAAAAGGAACGTCGTCGCGCCTTTCGAGATCCAGGCGCTGGTCATGCAAGATGCACTCGCCGGCCGTGACGTTCTCGCCAAATCCCGGACCGGATCGGGCAAGACACTGGCCTTCGCCATCCCGATCGCCGAACGCCTCGATCCCTCTGCGCCGAAGCCTTCCGCATTGATCCTCGTCCCTACCCGTGAACTCGCGGAGCAGGTGGCGGAGGAGACGGCGGATGTCGCCGCCGCCAAGGGCCTCAACGTCGCGGCGGTTTACGGAGGTATCAGCATCACCGCCCAGGCGAAAGCCATGGACCGCGCTCACATCCTGGTCGCCACTCCTGGACGACTCGAAGACCTCGCGAACCGCAGGATGCTGAAACTCGACAAGGTGCGCGTGCTCGTGCTCGACGAAGCCGATCGGATGCTCGACATGGGATTCCAGCCTCAGGTCGACGACATCGTGGACCGTCTGCGGGGCGAGAGGCAGACCATGTTCTTCTCGGCCACCCTCGACGGAGACGTTGGTCGCTTAGCGCGTGCGTACACGCACGACGCCGCGACACACGAGGTCGTGTCGCACATCCAAACCGTCGACGGTGCCGATCACCGATTCATCTCGGTCGCCGCGACGAACAAGGTCGAGAAACTCATCGAGGTGCTCGCCGAGGAGCGCGGCTTGGCACTCGTCTTCGTGCGCACCAAACGAGGAGCCGATCGACTGGCACACCGCCTAAAGGGACGAGGTGTCAAAGCCCTAGCGATGCACGGAGATCTAACGCAGGCAGCGCGTCAGAAGGCGCTGAGACGGTTCACGTCCGGCGAGATTGACACCTTGATCGCGACCGACGTCGCGGCTCGCGGTCTCGACCTCGACGACATCACACACGTGATCAACTTCGACCCGCCGGAGGACGTCAAGGCATACCTCCACCGTGTCGGACGCACCGCGCGTGCCGGTCGCACCGGAACCGGCGTGACCCTCGTTACTCCAGATCAAGAGCTGGACACGAGCCGCATGGCGAAGCGCCTGGCATTGGGAGAGGAGTTCGAGGAAGCAGGACTCACGATCGCTCCCCCGCAACTCGTCTACACGTCACACCGTGGGAACCGCTCTTCTCTGAGGGCACGCCCCAAGCGACGTTTCTAAGCGTCTCCGCCGGCGGCATCCACGTAGCGCGCGATGACCATCGTCCAACCATCCGGAGCGTTGTAGTTCGCACGCGCTTCGGCCGCAATGTCTCCGAGGCGCTCCCAACCACGATGCTCGATCTCGACGCGCGTGCCGCCGTCTTCTGACGTGAACCGGACCTCGACCTCGGTCGGCGCCGGCGACTCGGTGTTGGGTTGCCAGTCATAGACCACCCGCCGGGGTGGATCCCACTCGAGCACATGACCCCATGACGCCTCGGTGCCGTCCTTCGCGCGTTCGAAGATGCGGCCGTTGACGCGTCCCTCGAAGACGACGTCTACATCGCTGTCGTTCAAGACCCGGTGCGTTTCGAGGGGCCACCACGTGCCGCTCCCTTCCGTGAAAAGGCGGAAGGCTTCCTCTTGCGACGCTCTTACCGTCACACTTCGAACGATGGGCTCGATCTTGGTTATGTCGGTCACGCTTTCCTCCTCTTGTCCTTGCCCTCCGCTTCGACCGCGTTCTTGAAATCGAGGAGCACGTCATCCCAGAAACGTTCGAGGTACGTGCGGAGCTCGCCCAGACCCTCCGCATCCAGCCCGTACATGCGGCGAGTCCCCAGTCGTTCGTCCACGACCAGGCCCGCTTCCTTCAGCACCCTGAGGTGTTGCGACACCGCGGGACGGCTGACCGGCAATGACGATGCGATGTCGCCGACGGACCTGGGGCCGCGTCGCAACTGCTCGAGCACGGCACGTCGGGTCGGGTCGCCCAAGGCATCGAACTTCTTTTCGTAAGTCTCCACTTACCGTAAGTTACCACTTACCTATGCTTCCAGCAACCCCTGCGCCGACGGAGGCCGAGCGGTACGCTCCCCCGGGTGACTAAGGGGGCGCGGAATATCGATCCCGTACCGGGCGAGGTGCGACCCGTCGGCGCGGGCACACCCGACGACGACATGACGCCTTACGAGGCGGCCACTTACTTCTTCCACCAAGCGGCCGACCGGCTGAACCTGCCCGACGACATGAGGGCCGTCCTGGCGTCCTCCTACCGGGAGCTCGCCGTCCAGATACCCGTCGTGGGAGACAGCGGTCGGGTCGCCGTGTTCCGCGGCTACCGCATCCAACACAACGGAGCGAGGGGCCCGTACAAGGGAGGCATCCGGTTCCACGAATCCGCCGACCTGGACGAGGTGCGCGCTCTTGCGGCTCTGATGACGTGGAAGAACGCTCTGATCGACGTTCCGTTCGGCGGCGCGAAGGGGGGCGTCCAGTGCGACCCGCGTTCGTTGTCCGAGGGTGAGCTGCAACGACTGACGCGCCGCTTCACCTCGATGATCTCTTACATCATCGGCGTCAACCGCGACATCCCGGCCCCCGACATGGGGACGAATGCACAAACGATGGCTTGGATGATGGATGCATACGGGCAGAAGTACGGCTACACGCCCGGCGTCGTCACGGGCAAGCCGGTCGAGCTCGGTGGTTCTCCGGGACGTGAGGAAGCAACGGGACGCGGCGTCGTGATCTGTACCGGAGCCGCGTCCAAGCGAAGCGACGTGACCTTCGATGGCGCAAGCATCGTGGTGCAGGGGTACGGAAACGTCGGTTACTGGACCGCGCAGCTGGCGGAAGCCGACGGAGCGAAGATCGTCGCGGTATCCGATGTCGCCGGCGGGATCTACAACCCGAAGGGCTTGACCCTGAAGGAGCTGAACGACCATCGGAAGGACGGCGCTCCCCTGTCCGAGTTCTCCGGCGGCGACGCGGTCACGAACGAAGAGCTCCTCGAGCTCGAGTGCGACATCCTCATCCCCGCTGCCATCCAGGGAGTGATCCACAGCGGAAACGCCGACAACATCAAGACCAAGTTGCTCGTTGAGGCGGCGAACGGACCGACAACGCCCGTCGCCGACCTCGCGCTTCGCGAGAAAGGCATCACGATCGTTCCAGACATCCTCGCCAACTGCGGCGGAGTTACGGTTTCCTACTTCGAATGGGTGCAGAACATCCAGCAGTTCAGATGGGACCTCGATCAGGTGAACTCCGAGCTCGAGAAGCGGATGGTTCGAGCGACCGACCAGGTCTACACGCGTGCACAGCAAGAGGGAACGGTCCTTCGCGACGCGGCCTTCGACATCGCCGTGGAACGCGTCAGCCATGCGGCTCACGTCCGGGGCTACGTCTAGGTCGAGGGTTCCTCCTCAAGCTCGTGGTCCCGGCCCGATAACACGACGACGGTGGCGGTGGCAGCGAGGGCCGACCCTCCCGCAACCGCAAGTGCTATCGGCCCCACCGCGCTGAGCAAACCGCCCGCCAGCAGCACCACGAGCGCGGCCGCCAGCCCCGCAGCAACGGTGAAGGCCGTCTCTAGACCGTGGCGCGCGTCCAACACCCCCGTCCCCTCCGAGGCGGCCGCGGCGCACAGTCGGTCGAACAACTCGACAAGGATGAGCACCCCCGTCCCGACGAGCGCCGATGGGAGGCCGCGCAGCGGGGTGGGAGATCGGACGGCCACGAGATAGGCGACGAGGAGCGCGGTTCCGCATCCACCCAGCAGAAGCCAGCGTTTCGAGCGGATGGCTCCGAAGAGGGCAACGAGAGAAAGCGCGGCGGCGCAACCTGCTACCGGGTCGAGACCCACGAGCACGAGTGGATACGCGATGAGGGCGACACCCACCGACCCGCACGCGAAAGCCAGAGAGCCGGTCACCGGTGCGCCATCCGTCTCATCCCCCGCGATCGTTCCAGTCGCGCAAGACCTGCCTCGAGCGATTCATTCTCCAGGTCGATGACCGGGATCCCGCTCTCGATCAACTCCCAACGCGTGGC
>JAXDJP010000344.1:0-3476 GCA_034665645.1 Actinomycetota bacterium
GCGACGGGACGAAAGACGTCGCAAGCCGTTTTTACGCCGCGGAGGATTGGCTGGCCGACTAGGCCGCAGCGGGGTTCGGTCGCCGGAGCAGAAGCCCCTTGACGAACGACATCTCCTCGACCTTGAACAGCGTGGCCAGTGCCAGGTAGGAAGCGACCCCTACTGCGGTCGGGACGCCGAGCGTGATGACCTGCTGGACCAAGGAGTCGCTTCCGATGGTTCTTTCGATCCCCTCGCGCGCCAGCCACGTCACGGCCCCCATGCCGGCGGCCGCGGGCATCACTCGCGCCGCCGTCGCGTAGATGCGCTTCGAGTCGAAGCCTCCGCTGCGTCGACCGAGCGTCTTCGCTTGAAGCGCGATGCCGACCGTGTATGCGATCGCTTGACCCGCGGCCAGGCCCTTCACGCCGATCCAGTAGTACATCGGGATGTTGATCGCCGTGTTGAGGGCGACGACGACGCAGTTGATGAGGAAGGGCGTGCGCGCATCCTGCGTCGCGTAGAACGCCCGCACCAGCACTTGGAACACCGAGAATTGAACCAAGCCGAGAACGAAGAAGCTGAGGACGTCGACGATCAACTTCGTGGATCCTCCGGTCACGACCCCGTGCTTCAACAAGAGATCCACCAGTGGAGCTCCCAGAGCGAGGAATCCCACTGTTGCAGGCACCATGAGGAACAAGATCGCTCGTACCGCGAGGGACACGTCGTTGCGGAAGTCGTCCCACCGTTCTCCGACCGCGTGGCTGCTCATCGAGGGGACTATCGCGGTGGTGAGCGACCACACGAAAAGGCCGATCGGCAGCAGGAAGAACGTAAAGGCTGCGATGTACGCGGTGTACCCACCCTTCGTTCCGTTGGCCAGCCATTGAACGACTACGTAACCGATCTGGTTGGCGGCGACGAATCCGATCACGTACGCGGACAGCTTCCCCAGTTTCTTCAGCAGTACCGGTTCGATCTTCAGCGTGAAGCTGTACCCACCCAGACGTCGCAACGTAGGCAACAACAGCAACCCCATCGGGGCGACGCTGACCGTGGTGCCGATGCCGATCACCAGCAGCTGCGTCGTGGTGACCGAGGTCAGGGTCACGAGCCCGTACTCGTTACGGAAGAAGATCAGGACGGCGATCAACACCAGGTTGTTGATGATGGGCGTGTACATCGGCAACGCGAAGCGCCGGTTCGCGTTCAGGATCGCGCTCGTTATGAAGTAGATGCCGTACAGAACTACCTGCGGGATAAGCAGGCGCAGCAGGAGCGTGATCGCCGCGCGTTGCTCCTCTATCTCGGCCCCCTCGAGACGGCTCGAATAGAAGCGCGCGATCAAGGGTGCCGCCAGCATCCCCACGACGGCGAGGACGGCAAGCGCGACGAGACAGACGTTCAAGATCGCGCTTATAGAGCGCCACGCGTCGTCGCGTTTCTCTTTCTCCAGCAATTCGACGAACATCGGGACGAACACCGAGGTGATAACGCCGCCGAGAACGAGCTCGTAAAGGATGTTGGGCGCCGTGTTCGCGAGGTTGTAGGTATCCGCAAGGCGCGTCTCCGCCACTCCGAGCGTGGCCGCAAGGACGGCCAAACGAACGACACCGGTCAGCCTCGAGATGACGGTGCCCCCCGTCATCAGCGCGGTGGAACGGGCGAGGGACGAGCCGCGCGGGCGGTCGGCCTCTATCGAAGCGTCCGTCACTTAGTCGTTGGTGCCGATCGGGTCCCGGGCGTCCTCGGCAAGTGCTTTCTTTATCTCGGCAAGTTGAGCCTCCAGTTCGGCGACCTTCTTCTTCAACTCGGAGACCTGGCGGCCGGGCGTGTAGATCGTCCCATCGGGAAGATCCTTAGCGACGACCGAGTTCGCGCCGATGAAGCATTCCTTGCCGATCTTGATGGGCCCCAGGAGCTTCGCCCCCGCGGCGATCTTGCTGCCGTCACCGATCTCGGGAAAACCGTCGACGAAAGACTCGTCGAAGAAACCGCGCGACGATCCGCCGAGAGTCACCTCATGGAGGAGAGTGACGTTCGAGCCGATCTTCGCGTCGCGCCCGATGACGAGGCCGCTGGTGTGGGTGAGGCGCAGGCCCCCCCCGATCTCGGCCCCCGGGTGGATGTCCGCGCCGGTTAGGAACAGGTTGATACGCCAGACGATCTCGGCGATCGTGTGGAGGCCGCGCGCCCAGATCCTGTGCGACAGGCGATAGAGCATGATCGCGAGGGGGCCGGGGCGCGTTACGACCCTCTGTATCGCTTTTCCGATCGAGGGCCGTCCCCCGTGCGTCCCCTCCGCGGAGAACAAACGAGCGACGTCGCCTCGGAACCCTTCCGGGTATCGCTCCGCCATGCTGATGAGTGTTCACCCCACCGCGGCCCTTTGCAAACACCGGTGCTCTGGGGCCAGCGGGCAAAGACGCCTCGCTACCGCGGACAGGCTGTCACTCGCCCACCCACTCAGGCGCGCCGCTTCGCTGCTCCGAAGGGCCCCCGCCGAGGCGGGCTCCCTGTCTCCGCCATACGCCTTCGGGGTATGGGCTCCTGCGCCTGTCCGCTATTACGGGACGCAGGATGGGTAAGTGGGCCCAGGCGCGTGGTTTACAACTAACCGATGCTGATCGACCGATATCTCCCCGACTACGAGTTCTCGGAGCGCCACTCCACCGAGATCGCGGCCTCGCGCGAGATCGTGTTTGCCGCTCTCGAGGGCGTCACCGCGGCCGAAGTCCCCTCGTTCCGCTTCTTGATGGGGATCCGTGCGCTTCCCTCTCGGCTTCGAGGCAACGGGTACGTGGATCTGCACGGGCGGGGCACTCTCATCGATCAGATGACCGGAGCGGGGTTCAAGATCCTCTTTCGTTATCCGCCGACGGAGGGCGTCATCGGCTCGATCGGTCGCTTTTGGCAGCTCAGGCCGCCTTCCTTCGTCGACTTCGGGGACGCCGACGGATTCGTCCGTTTCGGCGAGCCGGGCTACGCCAAGGCCGTCATGAACTTCCACGTGTGGCCGCTGGAGGATGGTCGTTGCACGCTCTCGACCGAAACGCGGGTCCAGACGACGGATGACTCGACACGCCACTCGTTCGCCCGTTACTGGCGACTGATCCGAGGGCCGAGCGGTTTGATCAGACGTGACTGGCTGCGGGCGATCAAAGCACGGGCCGAGGAGCTGGCCGAATCCGCGTAGAGCCCTACAGGTAGACCCCCGAGTGACCGATTACGTCACCTATGGGAGGAAATGGCAGTGCGGCGTACGGCGCCGAGATCAAGATCCGCTACCGCAGGCTTCTAGGAGGAGAGCGCCTCTATATCGATGCCCCCTCCGGCGCAGCCCTCGGTTTCTATGACTGCCGCAGCAGGGAGTTGCGCCTCTCCGACCACACGAGCTTCGAGGCGGTCGCCACCGCTCTCGTCAGGTTCCTGGTCGCCTCCTAGGCCTAGCGATACTTGGGCAGGATCTCCCGCTCGTAGAAGTCGAAGAAGCC
>JAXDJP010000345.1:0-4905 GCA_034665645.1 Actinomycetota bacterium
AAGCGAGCGGACCTGTTCCCTCTTGCTTTGTGCCACAGCGGCATCTACGACCTGTCGTTCCTAGGACACGGATATCGGGGAGACGCGGTGTACTTCAACAACCCGGCCGACTACTTAGCGAATATGGAAGGCGACCATCTGCAGTGGCTTCGTGACCGCGTTTCGCTCGTGCTCGTGTGCGGCCAGGGACAGTGGGAAGACACCACCCGCGCTCTAGAAAGCACGCGTCGCTTCGCTGAGATACTTTCGTCCAAGGGCATCAAGCACGAGCTGGATCTCTGGGGATACGACGTACCACACGACTGGCCGTCGTGGAGAAACCAGATCGCGCACCATCTGCCACGATTCGTATGAGAGGACTTTAGATGGCTAACCATCTGATCGGTCTGCTCCTCGGCATGGAGGAGGACTGGCCAAGCGCCTTCGAAGCCATGGTGAGAAGGGTAGGTAGTGGGATCTCCTACGAAGGAGACCTCCACACCTTCTCGACCGAGCGGATCACGCACGAGCCGTTCAACTTGAGGGCCGTCCCCAGGCACGCCCTGGTGATCGATCGGCTGGCGCACTGGTATTCGCTGGCCCGGGAATGGGCGAAGAAGGTCGCTCTGATGAACGACGTGTACCTCTTGAACAGCCCGTTCACCTTCCAGGCGATGGAGAAGCACTCCGCTTACTGCGCCATGATCCGGCTGGGGCTCCACGTTCCCGAGACGTGGATGATCCCGCACAAGGTCGGCCCCGAGGACGAGCGCTACGAATACACCTCCAGCCACTACGCGCAGTTCTTCAACTTAGGCGAGGTTGCGGAACAGGTCGGCTACCCCTTGTTCATGAAGCCCTTCGACGGCGGCGCGTGGGTCGGAGTGACGCGGATAACCGATGAGGACCAACTCAAGCAGAGCTACGACGAGTCCGGACAACGACTGATGCACCTGCAAGCGTCGATCGAGAACTTCGACGTGTTCGCGCGCAGCCTCTCGATCGGCGCAGAGACGATGGTCATGAGGTTCGAGCCGGACAGACCGATGTACGACCGTTATCAGGTGCAGCACGGGTTCCTCGGACCCGACCAAGGGACCGAAGTGATCACCATCGGGAAGCTCGTCAATGCGTTCTTCCGGTGGGAGTTCAACTCTTGCGAGACGCTGGTCAAGGACGGCGTCGTGTATCCGATCGACTACGCGAACGCGGCCCCCGATGTCTCGATCACGAGCCTTCACTACTATTTTCCGTGGGCCATCAAGACCCTATTGAAGTGGTCGATCTTCTGTTGCGTCACCGACAGGAAGATGCGTATCGACCAGGACACGGCTCGCTACTTCGAGATCGGCGATCGCGAGGACCTCTCCTACGGGGAGAAGCTGCACGAGTACCGAAAGCTGGCCGACGACTTCTTCGAAACCGAGCGGTACGAAGAGTTCTGTGGGAAGCACCTACAGGGGATCGACGAGGCGATGGTCGAGTTCATCGAGAGCAACGAGTTCGACAACATCCTCGTGGAAACGGTTCGCACGACGTTCCCTCCGCACGAGCACGATCACTTCATCGCGCACTACCGAGGCCTCTTGGGAGCGTGGGCCTCGGACCAACACGCCGCCGTCTAGGTCGGCGAGTACGGAAGGTCGGGCGCGACCTTCGTTCGGTAGGCGCCGAGGGCCGGGATCGCCCACGCGATAACCGCGGTTCCGACGAGGCAGGCCAGACCACCGATGACGACGGAGGGGCCGGCCCCCACCGCACCGGCGACAAGGCCCGCCTCGAGGTCCCCGACGCGAGGACCTCCCGTGACGACCATTATGTTCACCGCGGATACGCGCCCTCGCAGTTCGTCTGGTGTCGCTTCGAGCAGCATCGTGCCGCGGAAGACCGCGCTGTACACGTCGGCCGCACCCGCTATCGCAAGGAACGCCATCGTCACGGCCAGCGACCACAGAGATAGTCCCGCCGCGACGATCGCTGCACCCCAAACGGCGACGGAAACGATCACGGCCACGCCTTGGCGTTGCACGCGCCGCACCCAACCGGCCGCCCCTGCCGCGATAAGCGCTCCGGCTGCGGGAGCCGCGTAAAGGAGACCAACACCCGCAGCTCCGCTGTGAAACACGTTCGTTGCCAGGTAAGGAAAGACCGCTCGGGGCATGCCGAAGATCATCGCCACGAGGTCGATGAGGAAGATGGAAAGCAGGGTCGGCGTGCGGAACGAGAAGCGAAGACCATCACGTATCGCCCGTAAGCCGCTTCGCCCCTCCCCTTTCTCGGGAAGAAGCGTCGGGATCCATCTGAGGGAGTAGGCCGCTGCGAGGTACGTGACCGCGTCGATCACATAAACCCACCCGAGCGAGAAGGACGCGATCATGAGGCCACCGATCGCGGGGCCGACGATCATCGTCACCTGGAAAGCGACCTGGCGCAGCGCCATCACCGCGGGCAATTGCTCTTCACTGACGAGGCTCGGCATCATCGCGTTGCGCGCGGGTCGATCGATGGCCGAGACGGCAGATGCAACGGCCGTGATGACGTAGACGCCGGTCAGCGAGGCGCGGCCCGAGAAAGTCAGCATGCCCAAAGCGAGAGAGGTGAGCAAAAGTCCGGCGTTCGACCGAGCGACTACGAGCTTCCGGTCCATGGAATCGGCGAACGCCCCTCCCAAGATGGACATCGCGATCAAGGGGATGACCTCGACGAGCCCCACGATGCCCACCGCCACGGTCGAGTGCGTCAATTGGAAGACCTGCCACGGGACCGCGACGAAGCGCATCTGCGTCCCGACCAGCGACACGACCTGGCCCAACCAGAGAGCGCGGTACGCGGGTGAATCCCGCAGCGGTGAGATGTCCAGGGCGAGGGCTCTAGCGCCCCCGAAGCGACGGGCCAATCAGTAAGAGATGTGAGAGAACTGCGAGAGCTTGTCGGTGTTGTGCAGTGCTTCGATCAGACGAACCGTGCCCGAGCGCGAGCGCATGACGATCGAGTGGGTCCACGCCTGATCGCCGCGGTAGCGGACGCCTTTCACGAGATCTCCGTCGGTGACTCCGGTGGCGGCGAAGAAGCAATCGTTCCCGGAGACGAGGTCGTCGGTGGTTAGGACCCGGTCGAGGTCGTAGCCGGCGGCGAGAGCTGCGTCCCGTTCCTCATCGTTCCGAGGCCACAAACGGCCCTGGATCACGCCGCCGAGACACTTGATCGCGGCGGCCGCGATCACTCCCTCGGGAGTACCGCCGATGCCGACGAGGAGGTCCACCCCACTCGTTTCCCTCGCCGCTGCGATACCCCCCGCAACGTCGCCGTCCGAGATGAACTTGATGCGTGCTCCGGCCTCTCTCACTTCCTTGACAAGTTGCTCGTGACGGGGGCGATCGAGGATCACGACGGTGAGGTCGTCGACGGCGGTCTTCTTTACCTTTGACAGACGAGCGAGGTTCTCTGCGATCGGAGCCTCGATGTCGATGACGTCGTGGGCCTCGGGGCCTGCGGCGATCTTCTCCATGTAGAAGCACGGACCGGGATCGAACATCGTCCCGCGCTCGGAAACGGCAACGACCGAGATCGCGCCGTTCATGCCCTTAGAGGTAAGTGTGGTGCCGTCGACCGGATCGACCTCGATGTCGACGACCGGGGGCTCGCCGTTGCCGATGGACTCGCCGTTGTAGAGCATCGGTGCGTTGTCCTTCTCGCCCTCGCCGATCACGACCACGCCGTCCATCGTCACGGTGTCCATCAAGAGCCTCATGGCGTCTACGGCGGCCTGGTCCGCCGCCTCCTTGTCGCCTCGGCCCATGCACTTCGCGGCCGCAAGGGCGGCGGCCTCGGTCACCCGTACCAACTCGAGGGCGAGGTTCCTATCCGGCCTCGAGCGCGGCGTATCGGGCATGGAGTCGTTTCCCTTCTTACGTCGTCGAATTGAGAGCCCAGATTAACCGGAGGCCGAACCCGGGCAGTTTCTCAGAAATCGTTCAGAAATCTTTCGAAACGACCATCGTTCGAGCGCGTTTTTGTCGTACCCCCTCGGCAGAATGAACTGATGAACGAAACGTTCCTGAACGAAGGCGAACTCGTCGATGACGGCCTTGTCGACGCCGCGCTGGAGCTACTCGAGAAGGAGAACGCAGGTCTCGATCCGGAGCTGATGACGGGGGCGGCGGCGCGCAAGTTGCTGTCGACTTACGTGAAGGTGGGGCGGGCGGCGGCGTTCGGGATCGCGGCGCTGTCGCGCAAGGTCAACGACACCGAAGAGATGGCGCGGCTCACCGGGACCTCGATGGGGCAGGCACGAACCCTGCAGGCAACGGGCGAGGTGCTCGCCCGGTCAGACGACCTCAGCAACGCGTTGCAGCAAGGCGCGGTATCGCTCGAGCAAGCAACCGAGATCGCATCTGCGGAGGAGTCGTGCCCCGGCTCGGCGGGAGAGCTCGTGGCGGTGGCGCAAGAGCAACCCTTCCACGTGCTCAAGGACAAGGCGCGCAAGACCAAGCTCGAGGCGGAGCAGCAGCGCGGTCTCGGCGAGCGACAGCGAGACGCGAGGGACGCCCGCAGCTATGTCGACCCTCTCGGGATGATGAACATCCACCTTCGTCTCCAACCCCACGTGGGGGTCCCCCTCGTTGCGCGCGCCGAAGCGGACGCACAACGACTCGCCCGAGCAGCTCGCAAGGAAGGAGATAACGACACGGGCTTCGCCCAGCACCTGGCGGACGCCTACGCCGAGATGCTGGCGGGGGGCGGCAAGGGCCGAGCCAAGAGGCCAGAGCTGGTGATCCTGGTGAGCCACGAGGTAGCCCAGCGCGGGTGGCGCGACGTGCGTGCCGGCGAGGTCTGCAAGATCCCCGGCGTCGGCCCGATCCCTCCGGACGTAGCCAAGGAGATCGCCCGGGACGCGTTCCTCTCGGGAGTGATCTACGACGGGAA
>JAXDJP010000346.1:0-5552 GCA_034665645.1 Actinomycetota bacterium
ATCTCGCCGTCACCCGGAGCATCGAAATCCTCGACCGGTGGAGACGGAGGGGTGGTGGCGGTCTCCGCCCCGTCTCCCACGCTCTCGTGAGCGGAAGCGATAGCGACCTCCTGGAACGCGGCGAAATCCTCTTTGAGGGGAGGGGCGGGCTCCGGCGGAGCCTCTTCCTCGAGTGCCTCGACGGCCTCCTGCGGGACCACTTGCAGCGGAGGGTGGACGGGCAAGGGAGGCTCTTCCCGCGGGGCGGGGTTCGGGTCGCTGGGAGCCGCTTCGCGGGGGGCGGCGTCGTGGGGGGCCGCGTCGGTCGGCGCCTGCGGAACGACGGGAGGGGAAGGCGGCCTAACCTTCGGAGAGGATTCGACGAGTTCGACGACGCCCGCGGAGGTCAGATGGTGGAGGTCACGAAGAGCGTCGGCAGTATCGCCTCCCGCGAGGGCGGCTACCTCCGCTGCGGTCCTGCGTCCGTCGAGGAAAGCGAGGATGCGCCATTGATCCGGCGAGATCGTTATCGGAGCCGCGGCCGAAGCGAACGCAGGAGACAACGCCGGGACCGCGGCCTCCGGTAGGGACTGAGGTTCCTGGTTTGCGATCGCGTCCAGTCGCCGGGCGGCCTCGATGATGATCTCGTCGACCGAGATCGAGGCGTCGACCTCGGGACGGATACCTTGTCCGTGCTGCCAGATGAAGTCGCCCTGGCCCCACCGCATGAGGTCGAAACATGCATCGTTGATCTGATCGATAACGGCTTGTTGCAGTCTGTCGAGAGTCGTTCCGGTATCCGAGATCAAGATCTCGCCGACCGAGCGCCCGGTCCTTTCGCTTAACGCAAGAGCGTCGTCCACCTCGTCGCCCGTGACGACGCCGGAATCCACGAGGCGCTGACCAACGGAGCGAGGATCGCCGTTCTCCTCCGCGTAGTAGACGTCCCCACCCCGGAAGTACACGCGGCCTCGGCCCCCGCGACTCGACACCGCAAGAACGCCGGTCTTCTTCGCCGACGAGAGCAGTCGCAAGATGTCGGGCAGGGTGAAATCGTCGAGGGATCCCCTCAGCATGTGGCGGCCCCCCTACTCACAGGCCTAGTGCCAGGCCGAGACCGACGGATGTTCCGCCGCGGGGATCGGTTCTGGAGCCCGGACGGCAGCCAGGTGGTCGTCGTGACCGGAAAGACGCACGCTCAATTCGCTCATAACTGCCTCAACCGTAGCCGCGGAGCGCCTCATCTCGAACACCACGAGGCCGATCTTGGCTCCACGCTGGATCACCGCAACGAGAACCGCGTGTTCGCCGGCCGCCATGAGAACAACGTGGCCATCGCGACCTTCGATGAAGACCTGGCCTAACTCCCCCCGGCCGAGTCCGGCGGCGGCTCTTTCGCCCAGCGTTAAGAGGGCCGCCGACATCGCCGCCAGCCTCTCCTCTTCGATGTGCGCGGGCAGAGCGGATGCCATCGGCAGTCCATCGACGCTAACGACGGCGGCCGCCTCCACTTCGGGAGAATTGGCCAGCAATTCGTCGAGCGCCAAGGCAAGAAGATCTGCCTTCGACATCACCCCTCCTTTTCTAGGAACCGCGCGACCCGCACCGACTTCAAACATAACCGCGCGCTACTGCGCGATTCCTAGAGTTTTGGGAGAACGCGAAGAACTAAAGATCGAGCGACTGCGTTTCGAGGTGGCGATGCAAGCCGGTCGCTCGAAGGGCGGCGGCCGACATCGTCTCGAGCGGAGGGGGTTGGCCCGTCCAGATGCGGAACGCGGCCCCCGCCTGATGGATCAGCATCCCGAGCCCACCCCATGCCGCGGCACCAGCGGCGCGAGCGTGCTCTATCAGCGGGGTCGATGCGGGGCTGTAGATCAGGTCCACGACGGTTTGGTCGGGGCCGAAGGATGCACCCGGAAGAGCGTCCTCATCGCCGGTGCCGAGGGGCGTCGCATTAACGATCACGTCAACCTCCGGAACCGCTGCAGGCGCGTCGGACCACGCCAGAGGACGGCCCCCCTCCGACAGAGAGGCAACCTCTTCTGCCCGGGCGATGTCCCGCGCCGCGACGGTGACCTCCGACGCCCCAAGTTGGTCGAGAGCGCGCACGACCGCGCGCGCCGCGCCGCCGGCCCCGACCACCAGAGCCCTACGGCCGTCGGCGTCGAAACCCGCGTCGCCCGACAGAAAACGCGAGAACCCCTCGATGTCGGTGTTGTGGCCGATCACTCGGCCGCCGGTGAACTGCAGCGTGTTGACCGCTCCGACGGCCTCGGCGTCGCCACCGAGATCGTCCAGTAGCTCCAACACGGTCGATTTGTGCGGCATGGTGAGGTTCACACCGATCGCGCCGAGCGCGCGCAGGCCGGCGATGGCGTCACCCAATGCCTCCGGGGGGACCGGCCAGGCGAGATAGACCCAGTCGAGGTTCGCCGCTCGGAAGGCAGCGGTGTGAAGTTCGGGAGAGAGCGTGTACGTAAGGGGCCATCCGAGCACGCCGAGCAAGCCCTGCACCTGTTTCGTCACGAGCAATCGAGTCCCTGATAGAGAGCCTTGTTGTCGAGGAACTCTTGGTAACTCTGGCTAAAGGCATGGTGGCCGTCGCAGTCCGACACGACGTAGTAGAGCCAATCG
The DNA here is from genome assembly GCA_034665645.1 of Actinomycetota bacterium. Lineage (GTDB taxonomy): Bacteria > Actinomycetota > CADDZG01 > CADDZG01 > WHSQ01 > JAUJNU01. The sequence goes on from JAXDJP010000346.1 coordinate 2,617, forward strand.
CCGTCCGCGGGGTGCGCGGTTGCGTCGAGGGACGCGGCCCCAGGGGCCCCGATGGGTGTCGGTGGAAGCCCCTTCACGAGCCGCGTGTTGTAAGGCGAGTCGACGGCGAGATCGGTCTCGGTCAGCGATGTCTTGTGCTCTCCCAGGGCGTAAGAGATCGTCGCGTCGATCCCCAGAGCCATGTCGATCGAGAGGCGGTTGTAGATGACGCGCGCGATCTTTGCGCGATCCGCATCGATCTTAGCTTCCGCCTCGACCATCGAGGCGATGATCACTCCCTCGTATTGCGAAACGCCCTGGTCCTCGACGTCCGCGAAATGGACTTCGTCAAGTTGATCCTCGAATTCCTTCACGAGTTTCTCGGCGACGTCTCGCTCGTCCTCTTTGTCGCCGATCTCGTAGGTGGATGGAAAGAGCAGTCCCTCGAGCGTGGTGACGTCGTCCGGCAGCAGCGGCGAATCGACCTGAGCGGTCGAAACCAGCTTCAAGAACCTCTTTTCGCTCAGATCGGTGTCGCGGCCCAGGGCCGCGGCGAAGTCCGTGAGCCACGAACCCTCGGGGAACGTGACGGTGGCGAAATCCTCCTCCTCCGGTCCTTGATCCAACAGCGCGTGCAGCGCGTCCTTAGCTGTCAGACCTTGGGCGATCTGGTACCTCCCTGCCAGGATCTCTTCGAACCCCCCGTCGAGGTACGCCGCGATCCTGAAACCGAGCGCGGAGCGGACGACGTTCTTACCGGCGAGGATGTCCCCCACGGTTCCCGCGCTGCTGCCCTTCGGGATCACGACGGTCACGACCGGGCCGGGAGAGCTGCTTCCGTAAACGCCGATCGACCGGAGATACAGGTAGCCGCCGACGGCGGGGATCATCAAAAGGAGCGCGACCACGATCAGGAGGGTCACGACCTTTCCGCGGCGCGTGAGACTCATGCCCGCGAATCCAAATAGCCCTGCAACATCACTTGGGCCGCGACCGCGTCTTTCACGCTCTTCATCTTCTTGGTCGACATCCCCGCGTCGCGTAGATTGCGTTCGGCGATAACGGTGGTCATCCGCTCGTCGTACACGTCCACCTCGATCTCGAGGACGGACCTAAGGGCAACGAGAAAGCTCTTCTGTTGCTCCGCGGACTTGCCGAGCACTCCGGCAAGCGTCACCGGACGACCGACGACGACCTTCTCGACATCGTTCTCGGCGACGAGTTCTTTGATCCGCTCGATGGGGTCGTGTTCTTGCACGTCGACCACTTCGAGTGGACGAGCGAATCTAGTTTCGAGGTCCGCGATGGCGACACCGAAGCGTCGCGCGCCGGGGTCGATCCCGAGGATCATCCAGCGCTTTCGGAGAGGGCTCGTCTGGCGGCGTCCCCCACGGCCGCGATCGCCTCGTCGAGGTTTTCCTTGCGCGGCCCCCCCGAGATCGCAAGCTCCGGCTTGCCGCCGGCGCCTCCACCGAGAAGTTCGGCTCCCGCCTTCAACAGGTCCCGGGCCGAGACCCCCCGTTCGACGACGTCTTTCGTGACCGATGCGACGAGATTCGCGTTCGAGTCCCCCGCCGTTCCCAGGACGACGATGCCGGATCCCAGCCTTCCTTTGAGGTTCTGAGCGAGGGCTCGTGCCGCATCCACACCCACATCGCGTCGCTGGACCAACAGCCGCGTCCCGTTCACGTCGACCGCCTTCGACGCAAGCTCCTTGGCATCCGAGTCGGCGGTCTCGCGGTCGAGCTCGTGGATCCGGCGCTCCATCTCTTTGTGCGTCGACATGAGCTGCTCGACCCGGTGGGCGACTTCATCTGGGTTCGTTTTGAGAGTCTCGGCCGCGCTCTCGAGCACCGCGATGCGGCGATTCAGATGAGCGAGGCCCTCGGCTCCGACCAAAGCTTCGATGCGGCGGACGTTCGCGCCGACCGAACCCTCGCTCGTCACCACGATGACGCCGATGCGGCTGGTGTGGGCGAGGTGCGTGCCTCCGCACAGCTCCTTCGAATACTCCCCCACCTCCACCACGCGCACGAAGTCTCCGTACTTCTCGCCGAAGATCGCCATGGCGCCGATGGAACGGGCGAAGTCGTAGCTCGTTTCGTAAGCGCGCACGGGATCGTCCATCAGCACGCGCTCTTGCAGTTCGGTCGAGATGTCGGCGACTCGATCGCGGCCGAGAGCGTCGAAGTGATTGAAGTCGAAACGGAGGCGCCCCGGCTCCACGAGCGAGCCGGCCTGGCGAGCGTGATCACCGAGACGGTCGCGCAAGATCCAGTGCAACACATGTGTGGCGGTGTGAGCTTGCTCGGAGCCCAGTCGCCACGTGCGATCGACCTCGGCATCGACCTCGTCTCCCACGGCGAACTCGCCGCTCACGACGCGCACTCGGTGACCCGACAATCCCGGGAGAAGTCTCTGGGTATCGACGACCTCGGCGACCCCCGATGAACTGAGGATGCGACCGTGGTCGCCGACCTGCCCACCGCCCTCGGCGTAGAAAGGAGTGCGGTCGAGGATCAGGAAGACCTCGGCCCCCTCACCGGCGACCGGCGTAGTCGTCTCTCCGTTGGAGATCGACAGCACCTTGCTGCCCGTCGTCGCCAGGTACTCGTACCCGAGGAAGTCGGTCTCTCCGTGTTCTTCGAGAACGGGTTTCAGGGCATCGACCGCGACGCCGGGTCCGTGCGTCTTCCGAGCGGCTCGAGCGCGATCGCGCTGGGCGGCCATCAACTCGTCGAAACCTGTAGCCACGTCCAAACCGGACTCGGCTGCGATGTCGGTCGTGATGTCGATGGGGAAACCGAAAGTGTCGTGCAGCTGGAACGCGACCTCGGAGGCGATCGTCTTGTGCCCCTCGGATCGCGCCGTCTCGATCTCCTCCTGCAAGAGGTTCAGTCCTTGCTTGAGGGTCGCGTCGAACCTCTCCTCTTCCCGGCTCGCCACTTCAACGATGA
>JAXDJP010000347.1:0-5081 GCA_034665645.1 Actinomycetota bacterium
AATCGTTAACGCAAGAGCGACACTTCTCATGGCGCTTTGGACGGTATCGATACCCGCAGAGTTCCCGCGGGTCGACCCTGAGGTATCACGTTCTAGACTTTTGGCGTGGGTTGGGGACTCATAAGACGTACCAACGAGTGGGCGTGGGCGCACCCGTGGCGGGCTGCGCTCCTCACCGGTGTCCTTACGTTCACGTTGCCTCTCGCCATCTTCGTCCTTGTTCGACATGAACCGATCCGCCTGCACCTTGCTTATTGCGCGGCGTGGGCGGGTGCCTGGACCATCTTGTTCGGGTCCATCACCGCAGCCGGTCGGAGGCGCCTTCGTTAGAGGGTGGGCGTGCCGCCGCCTGCGAGGGTGGTTCGAGCGTGCCGGCGATCCATTCGAGGGCCAGTTCGACCGTCTCGTCCATCGTTAGCTCACGACCGGTCGCCCACGCTTTCGAGAACTCGTCTTCTCCAAGCTCGGCCTTCACCCGCTCCACGTATCTCTGGAAGCGGCCTTCGAACATCGGGATGATCGCGCTGCCGATCGCCTTGCGGATCGCGTCCGTCGCCCCGAAGAGAGTTGCAGCAACGGTCGAGGCGCCCTCCTCCGTCGCCACCTCGGCGATGGCGTCCACGGTGTACGAGCTACCCCCGCGGGCCGAGCCGTGCCACAGAGTTCGCAGCGCATCCGCCAGAAGGATCTTTGCCTCGGCGAGACTCCCGTGCCTCGCTCGATAGCCTCCGAGGTCGCGGAGAGCCATCCCGTATTCGAAGGTCGTCCCGAGACGCTTCGACAGAGCGACTGCCTCCTCGAATATCTCTGAGCCGATATCGATGTCTGCGCCGAGGCTCATCCACGCGTACGCGTTCATAGAGATCGCCGCGCCCCATTCGTCGCCGCTCTCCTTGAAGAACCTGATGCTTTCGCGATATCGCTCTTCGGCAGCCTCCGCGTTGCCGGCCGCCGCCTCAACGAATCCGAGGGGCAACTGACAGAGCGCGACTCCGGCTCGATCGTCGATGTCTCGCATGATCTCAAGGGCCTGCCCGAGCGCCGGCAGTCCCACGGCGTAATCCGTCTGCCAGAACGCCGATACTCCAAACACCGCCAAAGCGCGAGCCTTCAGGAGATCCGGCAGGTCCGGCCCGTCAAGGACCTCCTTCATGAGATCGCGGCCTTCCTGGAGGTGCGCGTTGAGCCACCAGAAGAGCCATAGCGTCCAACCGGCATCGGCGACGCGCTCGTACTCTTCGTGGTCGAGGCACCAGCGAAGAGCGATCCGGAGATTCTCGTTGTCGCGTTCGAGCCGGGCGATCCATGCAACCTGGCTCGCCGACCGAAGTCCCTTGTGTGAGGCCGCGATCAACCGCATATAGAAGTCTGCGTGCGCCTTCCGAACGAGGTCGACGTTCGGGTCGTTCTCGAGTCGAGACGTCGCATACTCCAGAACGGTCTGAAGCATCGAGAAGCGGGGCTCACCCCTCGCTTCGTCGTACTTGATGAGGTTCTTCTCAAGAAGTGACGTCATGACGTCCAAGACGTCGAGGTCGGCGGTGGCATGGCATACGTCCTCGGCGGCTTCGAGCGTCCAGCCACCCCGGAACGCTCCGAGGCGCGTGAAGAGCGTCTTCTCTTCCTCGCCCAGCAGCCCGAAGCTCCACTCGATCGCGGCGCGCAGCGTTTGATGACGCTCTGGCGAATCGCGCGGCCCCCCCGTTAACAGCTGCAAGCTCGTTTCGAGCCTTTCCAACATCGCGTCGGGAGTCAACAACCTGATCCGTGCGGCGGCCAGCTCGACCGCCAGCGGCAATCCATCTAAACGCCGACAGATGGCGCCGACCGCGCCGGCATTGGCGGCGGTCAAGGTGAAGGATGGCTCCACCGCTTGCGCTCGCTCGACGAAGAGCTGCACGGCTTCGCTGACTTCAATACTCCCGATCTCGCCTGGGCCCTCAGGGACGTTCAAAGGCTCGATCGGGTACTCGAACTCGCTTCTGATGTGCAGGATCGCTCGGCTGGTCACCATGATCGTCACCTCGGGTGAGGCTTCGAGGATCGCGGCGATCTCGGGAGATGCGAAGGTGACTTGCTCGAAGTTGTCGAGCAGAAGCAGCATGTTCCGTTCGCGCAGGTGTTCCAGCAACAGGTCGAGAGGTTCGGCACCGGTGCCCTGAACGTTCAGGGCTTTGATGATCGAGGGGATAACGAGTTCGGCCCCCGTGACCGTGGCGAGCGGCACGAAGCCGACGCCCGACTCGTAGAGGTCGAGGTTCTGCGCCGCAACCTCGAGCGCCAGTCGAGTCTTTCCGACTCCCCCGGGCCCGGTGATCGTGATCATGCGGTGCGATCGTTCGATCAAGAGGTGGCTGAGCTCGTGCAGCTCGCGCCGTCGTCCGATGAACGAGTCCGTCGTGCGGGGCAGCTTCGTCAAGGGGGCCCGCGGTTCCTTGACCTCTGCGGCCTCCGGGATCCGGAAATGCTCCGAAAGGAGAAGCGAAAGATCGTCTTCGACCAGCGCTTGGAGCTCTTCGCGCGTTTCGAAATGGCGGTAGGAGAGCTGTCCCTCGTTCCTGATGTCGTCGAGTAGCGCGGTGAGCAGGTCCTCGCGTCCGGGGGCCGGATCCTTCACGTAGACGAGCTTGGGTCTGTCGCCGGCAAGCCGATACTCGTCCTCGAGTCCCGACATCTCCATGCCCGGCGCCACCCAGCCATATCGCTGCCAATAGATGCCGATGAAGATCTCGCTCTGCTCGAGGTATGCCCGGTAGAGCTGTTGGGGTGGATGAGGCCGGGCGCCGAGCTCGAACAGCACGGGTGACAGGTGCAGCGTTTCGATCGCCTGACGGACCGCGATCCGCTCTTGGGCAAGCTCCTCCAGCGTCGAGCTAACGAACACCCGAAGGCGCTGGTCGGGAGTACGGATCGTTTCCATCAGACCTGACCAAGGTACGCCCGTTCGACGACCCGGACTCGCCCTATTCGTTCTTACTCTGTATGCGTCTCGTGAGCGGCAGCACGAACCAGAGGCCGGCGAAGAGAAGGGCGCCGAGGCCCGCAGTGAGGCTGGCCACCCCGTTCCCGAAGAGCACATCGGTGATGAGATAGAGGACGAGAGCCATCGCGACGGCGAGAAGCACGGTCCCGGTGATCGCCAGAACGTTCGACGTCTTGATCATCTGCTTCTTGTCATGACCGCGGAACATGATCCGGTGGTAGGCCGACGGAGCGATCAGGAAGCCAGATGAGGCGGCCGCACAGCAGAAGCTGGCGAAGAAGATCTTTATCTGGCCGTCCGACATCTTCGTGAACCCGTTACTGAATGGGACGGTAAGGAGGAACGCGAACAGGACCTGCACGCCCGGAAGCGCGACACGCAATTCGTTCAAGAGCTCGATCAGCTCGCGATCGAGTCGTTCCTTTTCACTTTCGGCCATTAGGTCAGCGTAACTTCGCGGCTGCGGTCTCTCGGGACGTAGCAACCCAACCAAGGAACTCGTCCACCGGCTTGAAGTTCAGGATCTGCTCTTTCGGGATCCCGGCTTTCACCGCTGCGGCGAGCGACAGATCGACGGTGTCGAGCTCTTCGATCGAGTGCGCGTCGGTTCCGATCGTCAACGGAACGCCGACGTCGCGAGCGAGTTCCAGCATCGGGACGCTCAGGTCCTGCCGGTTCGGCTGCGAATTGATCTCGTACGCCTTCCCGTTCGCCGCCCCCTCCTCGAGGACTCGGCCCCAATCGCCGCGCACTCCCATCCTCACTCCATACATGCGGCCGTGCGGGTGCCCCATGATCTGTACGTCGGGATTGCGGGCGGCGCCCAACGCTCGCTCCGTTTGCGCCTCCTTAAGTCGCAACTTCGAGTGGAACGAGCCCACCACGACGTCGAGTTTCGCCAAGGCATCTGGTTCCATGTCGCCGGCGCCGGTGGTGTCGAGGTTCATCTCGATCGACCTCAGGATGCGGAAGTCGTGCCCTTGGCTTTCGATCTCGGCGTTCACACCGTCGATCTCTTTCATCTGTTCGGCCAAGACGACTTCGTCGAATCCTCCTGCGATCTTCAGACCCTTTGAGTGATCCGTGATCGCGATGTAGTCGTAGCCCTTTGCCATGGCTCCCATCGCCATCTCGGTGATCGATCGAGAGCCGTCGCTGTACGTCGAATGCATCTGCAGGTCGGCACGCAGTTCCTGCGTCCACTCGGGGCCGTCGTCGAGGATCGCTCGCGCCTCCGACATTGTCAGGAAGTTCTGCCGGGTCTCGTCGGGGTCCGGCACCTCCGGCGGGTTCTCCAGGATCTCTTCGATGATCCGAGCGACCCATGGCCCCACCGAGTTGAGCGTCGTCAAGGGAGCGCCCTCGTCCGCCAGCCCGGCGGCCTCCACCGGCCACATCAAAGCGTGCCGCGACGCGCGCCGGAGCGCTCTTTGGCGGCGTTCGGTGTAGTCCGCCGACGCGGCGGCCAGAAGTTCAGAGAGCTGCGCGTTCGTGAGTGGCATCGCGAGATCTTTCAGACGGTTCCGAGGACGTCGCCGAGGTCGTAGCTGACCGGAACGTCCAGTTGCTCGTACGTGCACGACCGGGGATCGCGATCCGGTCTCCAGCGAACGAACTGCGCGGTATGGCGGAAGCGAGCACCTTCCATGTGGTCGTAGCGAACCTCGACCACGCGCTCCGGGCGCAACGGCACGAAGGAAAGGTCCTTTCCCGCATTCCATCTGCTGCCCTCGCCTTTGCGTGGCGTCCGTTTGCCCTCCTCTTGTTTCGCCCACGCCCAGGGATGATCGTCGAAGGACGTGACGAGGGGCTGCAGCTCCGCGAACAGTTCCTCCCGGCGCGCCATCGGAAACGCGCCGATCACACCGACGCTCGCGAGGTCCCCGTCCTCGTTGTAGAGCCCCAGAAGCAAAGAGCCGATCCGATCCCCGCCACTCTTGTGGAGGCGGTATCCCGCGACGACACAATCGGCGGTCCTCTCGTGTTTGATCTTGAACATCACGCGCTTGTCGGGCAGGTACTTGACGTCGAGAGGTTTCGCGACGACGCCATCGAGGCCGGCCCCCTCGAACTCGTCGAACCAACGCTGGGCGATCGC
>JAXDJP010000348.1:0-10276 GCA_034665645.1 Actinomycetota bacterium
CGAACGAGACGACCTGTGGCTCGAACCCGCTGCTGGCGTCGAGCAAGTCTGCCGACGCGGACAACGACAACCTTCCGAACTGTGTCGACAACGATGATGACAACGACACGGTTCTGGACACCTCTGACAACTGCCCGACCATCTCCAACGTTGGACAACAGAATAACGATGGCGACTCTCAGGGCGACGCCTGCGACACCGACGACGACAACGACGGAACGCCCGACACGAGTGACGCATTCCCGTTCAACAACGCCGAGAGCCTCGACACCGACAGCGACGGAACGGGCAACAACGCCGACACCGACGACGATGGTGATGGGCAGCCCGACTTCAACGAGAACGCGTGTGGTTCGAATCCTCTATCGGCCGCAAGCACCTCTCCGGACTTCGATGCAGATCACAACCCCGATTGCACGGATGCGGACGATGACAACGATGGCGTCAACGATCCCAGCGACGCGTTCCCCAAGAACGCCGCGGAGACGACCGACACCGACAGCGACGGGACGGGTAACAACGCGGACACCGACGACGATGGCGATGGGCAGTCGGACGCGAACGAAACGACCTGTGGCTCGAACCCACTCGTGAATTCGAGCAGATCGGCCGACAACGACGGCGATAACAACCCCGACTGCACGGATGCGGACGACGACAACGACTCGGTTGCGGACGGCTCCGATAACTGCCCGACGACCGCCAACGGCAATCAGGCAAACGTCGACGGCGACGCCCAAGGCGACGCATGTGACGCTCAGGACAACCGCGACTCGGATTCCGACGGGTGGGAGAACTTCCAGGACAACTGCCCGGATGCTTCCAACGCCGGCCAAGATGACGTCGACAACGACGACGTTGGGGACGCATGCGATGCCCAAGACAACCGTGACCCCGATGGGGATGGGAAGCAGAACTGGCAAGACAACTGCGATGACGCCTCGAACCCGGGTCAGGCCGACGTCGACGGCGACGGTGCCGGCGACGCCTGCGACACGAAGGACAACCGCGACCAGGACAACGACGGTGTTCAGAACTGGCAGGACAACTGCGACACGACCGCCAACCCGAACCAGGCCGACGCCGATGCCGACGGGGTGGGCGATGCGTGTGAGCCCTCGTCGAACCCGGACTCGGACGGCGATGGGTTCCCCGATGCCTCGGATGACTGTCCCTCGGTCCCCGGAACGAACAACGGCTGCCCGGACGACAACCCCGGCCCGGACCCCATCGAGCGCAAGGCGACCGTCACGATCGCGTTCAAGAAGGGTGCCTTCAGGGGGGCCGTGAAGCTGTCGGATCCGGACCCCGAGCTCGTCGCGGGGTGCACGACGGGTCGCAAGCTCTCGCTGAAGCAGATCAAGCCCGGTAAGGACCCGGTAGTGGGCAAGGCGACCTCCAACGCCCAGGGCAAATGGAAGATCGCCCGCACCCAGCACGGGAAGTACTTCGTGAGCGTTGCTAAGAAGACTTTTACGGCCTCGTCCGGCGCCCTCGTCACGTGCTCCGCGGCGAAGTCCAAGACCGTCTCGCACTAGCTCCTTCCCCGGTTTGACCCCGTAGGGGGTAGGCCGTATCCTCTCTGCCGTACGTCCCCCTCGGGGGGCGTGTTGCGCGCACGGATCCCGTGCCGCAAGGTTCTAGAAACAGCCCGAGTTCGGTGAGCTGCGGCAGGCCCGGTTGCCCCGGGAACCACCCCAGTTTGGGTTCATCGCCGAACGAGACCTCCAGGGGCCGAAGTGGCCCAGAGGTCCAAAGCGTCGTCGGGAGGACACCCGGATCGCGGAGCTCTCTCCGCTGGGGATCCGGTCCCTATCTCCCGTCACACGCAGGTGAAACGGCTTCGGGGTGCGCCATGCCCTTCCGAGCCGGCCGTTTTGGCGGCCCGGCGACGAGGCGCCCACGGGCTCATAGAGGTGAGACGCAGCCGTAACGATCGCTGCGTAGGACTGGGTTCTGGCCTTCGGGCGAGCGCCCACGAGTTGGCCCGACGCCACGGCGCCGGCAGGAGGAACGAAGACTGTGCCCACAGTGCAGCAACTGGTCCGGCAAGGCCGGCAGTCGAAGAAGGAGAAGTCCAAGTCTCCGGCCCTCAAGGGGTCGCCGCAGAGGCGCGGCGTTTGTACCCGCGTTTACACGACCACTCCTAAGAAGCCCAACTCCGCGCTCCGCAAGGTCGCTCGAGTCCGTCTCACCTCTGGTATCGAGATCACGGCATACATCCCCGGGATCGGACACAACCTCCAAGAGCACTCCATCGTCCTCGTACGTGGAGGTCGAGTTAAGGATCTCCCCGGCGTCCGTTACAAGGTCATCCGGGCGGCTCTCGACACCTCCGGCGTCCGCGATCGAGTGCAGTCCCGCTCCAAGTACGGAGCCAAGAAGCCGGGTGGTGCCTGATGCCTCGTAAAGGTCCGGCTCCGAGGCGCGAGCTTCTTCCCGACCCGATCTATTCCTCGCTTCTCGTGACGCAGGTGCAGAACCGCCTGATGACGAGAGGCAAGAGGAGTCTCGCGGAGGGGATCGTCTACGACGCGCTTCAGAAGGTCGCCGACAAGACCGGCAAGGACCCGCTGCCGACGATGAAGAAGGCCGTCGACAACATCAAGCCGCTGCTCGAGGTCAAGTCTCGTCGCGTCGGTGGTGCGACGTATCAGGTCCCCGTCGAGGTTGGTTCGCGGCGCGGTGCCACGCTCGCCATCAGATGGCTGGTGATGTTCTCGCGCAAACGTCGCGAGCGCAGCATGGCCGACCGGCTTGCCGGCGAGATCCTCGATGCGTCGGGTGGAGCGGGCTCCGCAGTTAAGAGACGTGAAGACATGCACAAGATGGCCGAGGCCAACAAGGCCTTTGCTCACTACCGCTGGTGATTAGAGGGAAGACGTTAAGAGATGGCTGAAACAGCAGAGAAGCAACAGAACACCGGAGGCCAAGGGCCCCAGCTCAAGTCCGTTAAGGGCGGGGATGGGCCTTTGATCCGCGAGTACCCGCTATCCCACACGCGCAACATCGGGATCATGGCGCATATCGACGCGGGCAAGACGACCACGACCGAGCGCATCCTCTATTACACGGGCCGCACCTACAAGATCGGTGAGGTACACGAGGGGGCCGCGGTCATGGACTGGATGGTCCAGGAGCAGGAGCGCGGCATCACGATCACCTCGGCCGCCACGACCTGCAACTGGAAGGGCTACTGGATCAACATCATCGACACGCCCGGCCACGTCGACTTCACGGTCGAGGTCGAGCGTTCTCTGCGCGTGCTCGACGGAGCGGTCGCGGTGTTCGATGCGGTCGCCGGCGTCGAGCCACAGTCCGAGACAGTGTGGCGGCAGGCCGACAAGTACAACGTCCCGAGGATCTGTTTCATCAACAAGATGGACCGGACCGGCGCCGACTTTTTCCGCACCGTAGACATGATCAAGGACCGCCTGAACGGGACGCCGGTTTGCATCCAGTTGCCCATTGGTAGAGAGGCCGACTTCCACGGTGTCGTCGACCTCGTAACGATGGTCGCTCACTACTGGCCGTCCGATGGGAACGGCGAGGAGTGGGAAGACCGCCCCATCGCGGACGACATGCAGGAGCAGGCTGCGCAGTACCGCCACGACTTGCTGGAGGCACTTGCCGACCACGACGAGCAGCTCATGGAGATGTACATCGCGGAGGAAGAGCCGTCCGTCGAACAGCTACGGAAGGCTCTCCGGCGCGCCACGATCTCGGGCGAGATCACTCCGGTGCTGTGCGGTACCGCCTTCAAGAACAAAGCCGTCCAGCCGTTGCTCGACGCCGTCACCTGGTACCTGCCCAGTCCGCTCGACGTCCCTCCGATGGAAGCTACGAAGCCGTCGACCGGCGAACAGGTCGAGCGCAAGCCGGACGACAACGCACCGTTCTCCGCTCTCGCCTTCAAGATCATGAGCGACCCCTACGTCGGTCGCCTCACGTACCTGCGCGTCTATTCGGGCACGCTCAAGGGCGGCGAAACGATCCTCACCGTCACGCGCGATCGCAAGGAGCGGATCGGACGCATCTTGCAGATGCACGCGAACCACCGAGAGGACAAAGATTCGGTGTTCGCCGGAGACATCGTCGCGGTCGTGGGTCTCAAGACCACTTTGACCGGTGACACGCTGTCCGACCCGAAGGAACCGGTCCTCCTCGAGCAGATGACGTTTCCGACACCGGTCATCGACGTGGCCGTCGAGCCGAAGTCGAAGGTGGACTCGGAGAAGCTCGGCACCGCGTTGCAGCGGCTGGCGGAAGAGGACCCGACGTTCCGCGTGCACACCGACGAGGAGACCGGCCAGACGATCATCTCCGGAATGGGCGAGCTTCACCTCGAGGTATTGGTGGACCGGCTCATCAGGGAGTTCAAGGTCGGAGCCAACGTCGGTAAGCCTCAGGTTGCATACCGCGAGACGATCAGCGAGGCCGTGGCCAAGGTCGACACGCAGTACAAGAAGCAGACCGGCGGTAAGGGTCAGTACGCCCACGTCGTCATCGCGATCGAGCCGACGGGCCCCGGTGGGGGATACGAGTTCATCAACAAGATCACCGGAGGCAAGATCCCGACGGAGTACATCCCCGCCGTGGATCAAGGGATGCAGGAGGCGATGGCCTCGGGCGTCCTTGCAGGCTTCCCCGTCGTAGACCTTCGGGTCACTTTGTTCGATGGGTCGTATCACGACGTCGACTCCTCGGAGATGGCGTTCAAGATCTGCGGATCGATGGCGATCAAGGACGCCGCTCGCAAGGCGAAGCCGGTTCTTCTCGAACCCATCTTCGACATCGAGGTCGTGACCCCCGAGGAGTACATGGGCGACGTCATCGGCGACCTTTCGGGACGCCGCGGGCGGATCGAATCGATGGATCAACGCGGAAGCGACCGGATCGTCAAGGCGCAAGCGCCCCTGGCGGAGATGTTCGGTTACGTCACGGAGCTCCGCAGCAGGACGCAGGGACGCGCCACCTCATCGATGCAATTCAACTCGTACCAAGCAACACCGAAGTCCATAGCAGAAGAAGTCGTTGCCGCGGTTCGCGGTGAACCGGAAAGCAAGTAGAGGGTAGGGAGGAAAGGGCGATGGCAAAGAAGAAATTCGAGCGCACCAAGCCGCACGTCAACATCGGAACCATGGGTCACATCGACCACGGTAAGACGACGCTGACGGCCGCCATCACAAAGGTGCTGCACGACGCGAATCCCGACGTTGAATTCACCGCCTTCGACATGATCGATAAGGCTCCCGAGGAGCGCGAGCGAGGCATCACGATCGCCATCGCTCACGTCGAGTACGAGACGGACAACCGTCACTACGCGCACGTCGACATGCCGGGTCACGCCGACTACATCAAGAACATGATCACGGGAGCCGCCCAGATCGACGGCGCCATCCTCGTGGTGTCGGCCGCCGACGGTCCCATGCCTCAGACCCGTGAGCACGTGCTGCTTGCCCGTCAGGTGAACGTTCCTTACATCGTCGTAGCTCTGAACAAGGCCGACATGGTCGACGATGAGGAGCTCCTCGACCTGGTCGAGCTCGAGGTGCGCGAGCTGCTCAGCGAATACGAGTACCCGGGCGACGACATCCCCGTCACGAGGGTCTCCGCTCTTAAGGCTCTCGAGGGCGACGCCGACGCGGCGACGCAGATCATCGAGCTCATGAAGACGGTCGACGAGTACATCCCCGAGCCCGAGCGCGACACCGACAAGCCGTTCCTCATGCCGATCGAGGACGTGTTCACGATCACCGGCCGAGGCACCGTCGTAACGGGCCGCGTCGAGCAGGGCGTCCTCAAGATCGGGGACGAGATCGAGATCGTAGGTATCGAGCCGAAGACGTCGAAGACGGTCGTCACGGGTATCGAGATGTTCCGCAAGATGCTCGACGAGGCCCAGGCCGGCGACAACGCGGGCATCCTCCTTCGTGGGACGAAGAAGGACGAGGTCCAGCGTGGGCAGGTTCTCTGCAAGCCGGGATCGATCACGCCGCACACCAAGGTCAACGCTCAGGTGTACGTCCTGTCGAAGGACGAAGGTGGGCGTCACACGCCGTTCTTCAACAACTACCGTCCCCAGTTCTACTTCCGCACCACGGACGTAACGGGTTCGGTAGTCCTTCCCGGCGGTACCGAGATGGTCATGCCGGGCGATAACACCGAGATGGAAGTGACGCTGATCCAGCCCATCGCCATGGACGAAGGTTTGCGCTTCGCCATCCGTGAGGGTGGCCGCACGGTCGGCGCCGGTCGAGTCACGAAGATCATCGAGTAATCACGTTTCAGTGGGAGCGGCCGCCGGCCGCTCCCATCTCACACCTGCACCTGGAAGAAGAGGTAACGAACGAATGGCAAACGGGATGAACATCCGGATCAGGCTGAAGGCTTACGACCACGAGGTCATCGATCAATCGGCGAAGAAGATCGTCGAGACGGTGACGCGCACGGGCGCGAGCGTCAACGGTCCGATCCCGCTGCCGACCGAGCGGTCCATCTATACGGTGATCCGCTCTCCGCACAAGGACAAGGACTCACGCGAGCACTTCGAGATGCGCACGCACAAGAGGTTGCTCGACATAGTCAACCCGACTCCGAAGACGGTCGACTCGCTTCAGCGTCTCGACCTTCCGGCCGGCGTCGACATCGAACTCAAGCTGTAGCCGCGGCTACCGCTAACTAGAAAGCACGAAGGGGCGTAGATGGCAGAGACGAAAGGCATCCTCGGTCGCAAGATCGGGATGACCCAGGTCTTCGACGAAAACGGGAGAGCCGTGCCGGTGACCGTCGTCGAGGCGGGGCCGTGTCGCGTGACACAGCTGAAAACCGCCGAGGGCGATGGCTACACCGCGGTGCAGCTAGCGTTCGGCGAGGCCAAACGCGTCAACAAGCCGCTTGCGGGTCACCTCGCCAAGTCCGGCGTGGGAAACGCGCGGCATCTTGTGGAACTACGGCTGGACGACGTTTCGGAGTTCTCTCTGGGGGCCGAGATAAAGGCCGACATCTTCGAGGCCGGTGAGAGCGTCGACGTGATCGGCGTCACCAAAGGCAAAGGCTTTGCCGGCGGAATGAAGCGTCACAACTTCAAAGGTCTCTCGGCCTCTCACGGAACGCAGCGGAAGCATCGTTCGCCGGGTTCCATCGGAGCCTGCGCGACCCCGGCTCGCGTCTTCAAGGGAACCCGCATGGCGGGGCACATGGGACACGTGCGGGTCACGACGCTGAATCTCAGGATCATCAAGGCGGATCCCGAGCGGAACCTTCTTCTCATCAGAGGGGCGATACCCGGTCCGAAGGGTGGGCTCTTGATGGTCCGTTCCGCGATCAGAGCGGTCCGCCGGACGAACGCGAAGAAGGCGAGCTGACATGGCGCTGAAAGCGAAAGTAATAGACGGCACGGGCAAGAGCTCCGGCACACGCGACCTCCCCGACGAGATCTTCGGTGGCGAGATCAACGTGCCCTTGATGCATCAAGCGGTCCAGGCTCAGCTGGCAGGGATCCGTTCGGGCACTGCGTCGACCAAAACCCGTTCCGAGGTTCGCGGTGGTGGAAAGAAGCCATGGCGCCAGAAGGGAACGGGACGCGCTCGGCACGGGTCGACCCGGAGCCCGATCTGGGTCGGCGGTGGGATCGTGTTCGGTCCCAAGCCGCGCGACTACGGTCAACGTCTTCCCAAGAAGATGCGTTCGGCCGCGTTGCGCTCGGCGCTGGCCAGCAAAGCCGCGGACGGCAACGTATGGGTGCTCGACGGCTTTACCGAGACCAAGACGAAGGCCGCGGCGACCGCGCTCCGTGCGGCCGGTATCGGTGGCCGCGTGCTGATCGTGGTGAACTCCGAAGACGAGGGGGCTGCGACGGTGCACCGAGCGTTCCGCAACCTCGCCGGCGCAGCGTTCTCGTACGACCGCTCACTTTCTACTTACGAGGTTCTGCTGGCGGATGAGGTCATCTTCACGGCTCCCGCTTTCGACGCTCTGACCACGGCTCGATCCAAGACCGAGGAAGGGGTGTCCGCATGAGTTCGACGAAGGGCGATCCGCGCGACGTCATCCTGGCTCCGGTTGTGAGCGAAAAGTCGTATTCCCTCCTGGACCTGAACGCGTACACGTTCGTAGTTCATCCCGACGCCAACAAGACCGAGATCCGCCAAGCGGTCGAAACGATCTGGGGCGTCAAGGTGATCAGCGTGAACACGGTCAACCGCAAGGGCAAGACGAAGCGGTTCCGTCAGACGGTGGGCCATCGCTCGGATACGAAGCGCGCCGTGGTGAAGCTCGCCGCCGGCGACAAGATCGAGATCTTCGAGCAGCAGGGTTAAGGAGTAGATAGATGCCGATCCGTAAATCGAAACCAACATCGCCGGGACGGAGGTTCCAGTCTCACTCCGACTACGCGGAACTGACGCGTACTCACGGCGAGAAGACGCTCCTCGAGCCCAAGCACCGCACCGGTGGGCGGAACAACCGCGGCCGCGTTACCGCGCGTCACCAAGGTGGAGGTAACAAGGTTCGGTACCGGGTCATCGACTTCCGTCGTGACAAGGACGGGGTGCCCGCGAAGGTGGCTCACATCGAATACGACCCGAACCGCAACGCTCGCATCGCCCTCCTGCACTACAAGGATGGCGAGAAGCGCTACATCTTGATGCCCAACCGCGTTCGCGTCGGGGACGTCATCCAGTCCGGTCCGGGTGCCGATATCCGTCCCGGGAACGCACTTCCGCTTCGGAACATCCCGGTCGGTACGGTCGTTCACAACGTCGAACTGAAGCCCGGTGCCGGCGGCAAGATGGCTCGCTCCGCCGGTTCGTCCGTGCAGCTGATCGCAAAGGAAGGAACGCGCGCAACGTTGCGACTTCCCTCCGGCGAGATGCGCATGGTGCCCAGCCAATGTCGGGCCACCGTGGGCGAGGTCGGCAACGCCGAGGCCGAGCTGATCTCCGTCGGGAAGGCAGGGCGCAACCGCTGGAAGAACAAGCGACCGAAGGTCCGAGGGGTCGCGATGAACCCCGTCGACCACCCTCTCGGTGGTGGAGAGGGCAAGTCGTCGGGAGGCCGTCACCCCGTCAGTCCCTGGGGGAAGCCTGAGGGCCGCACCCGCAAGAAGAAGGCGTCGGACTCGATGATCGTCCGCCGCCGCGGCAAGAAGAGAGGACGTTAGTCGTGCCCAGAAGTCTCAAGAAGGGTCCCTTCGTGGACGACCACCTTCTCGTCAAGGTGTCCGAGATGAATCGCAAGAACGAGAAGCGAGTCATCAAGACCTGGTCGCGCCGTTCCACCGTCATCCCCGAGATGGTCGGTCACACCATCGCAGTACACGACGGACGGAAGCACGTTCCGGTTTACGTCACCGAGTCGATGGTTGGACACAAGCTCGGCGAGTTCGCCCCCACGCGGGCGTTCCGCACCCACGGCGGCAGCGAGCGCGCTGCAAAGGTTAGATAGAGATGGCTAGAAGGATCGCTCCCGACGCCCAAGAGGCGATCGCGACCGCGAAGTTCATAAGGATGTCTTCAACGAAGGCTCGTCAGGTGGTCGACCTCATCCGAGGCCGGCACGTCGAAGACGCGCGCCGCGTGCTGCAGTTCACGTCGCGCGGTGCAGCTGCGCCGGTTGGAAAGCTGCTCGAGTCGGCGATCGCGAACGCAGAGCACAACCGGGGTTTGCCCGGCGACGAGCTCGTCGTAGCCCGCGCCTGGGTCGACGAAGGTCCGACGCTCAAGCGATTCCGACCGCGGGCTCAGGGTCGTGCCACGAGGATCCGTAAGCGCACCTGTCACATCTCGGTAGTCGTGGGTCGTCCTGAAGAAGCCACCACTGCCCTTCCGGAGGCGCCCGCTACGAAGCAAACGGCGCGCAGGGTGCGCAAGGACACCGCCGGCAAGCCCGCACCCCGTACCTCGGCCACGAAGAAGAGCGAGGCGACGGAGGCCACTCCGGAGACGACATCGAAGACGGCAAAGAGCACGGCCAAGAAAACCACCGCGAAGAAGACGACTGCAAAGAAGACGACCGCTAAGAAGAAGGACGACTAATGGGCCAGAAAGTTCATCCATACGGTTTCCGGCTCGGCATCCACACCGATTGGAAGTCGCGTTGGTTCACCGAGAAGCAGTATCAGGAGTACCTGATCGCCGATCTTCGTATCCGCGAGTACCTCCTGGGCCAGTTGCCTCACGCCGGGATCAGCCGGATCGAGATCGAGAGGACACGCGAGCGGGTTCGGATCGACACTCACACCGCGCGGCCCGGCATCGTCATCGGTCGCCGCGGC
>JAXDJP010000349.1:0-4033 GCA_034665645.1 Actinomycetota bacterium
TCGACCATGTTCGCGATCAAGCTACGGAAAAGACCGTGCATGGCGCGAGCCTGCGGCGTCTCCGCATTGCGCGTGACGAGGATCTGTCCATCGCGCTGCTCGAGGCTCACCTCTTCGGGGAACGAGCGATCGAGCTGCCCCTTCGGCCCTTTCACCGACAGCTTCCCAGAGCCGAGCTTGACCTCGACTCCCGAAGGAACGGTGATGGGCGATTGACCTACTCGTGACATCTCTTGATTACCTTTCGTTACCAGACGTAAGCCAAGACCTCGCCGCCCACCTTGGCGCGACGTGCCTGCTTGTCGGTCATGACGCCATGTGACGTCGAGATGATCGCGACCCCGAGCCCTCCGAGGACGCGGGGAAGCTCTTCGGCCCCCGCGTAAACGCGCCGACCCGGCTTCGAGATGCGCCGGATCCCCTCGATCGCCCGCTCGCGCTCTTCCGAATAGCGCAGCTGGATCTTGATCATCGGGTGCCCGGGGGCCTCGCGAACCACGTCGAAACCATTCACGTAACCCTCTTCGGCAAGGATCCGAGCGATGTTCTCCTTGATCTTGGATTGCGGGACCAGCACCTCGTCGTGCATCGCACTAGAGGCGTTGCGAACCCGGGTAAGCATGTCTGCGATGGGATCGGTCATGGTCACGATTACCAACTCCCCTTCGTCACGCCGGGGATCTCGCCCTGGTGCGCCATCTCGCGGAAGCACAGGCGGCAGAGGCCGAAACGGCGATAGACCGCGCGCGGACGTCCACAGCGCTGACAACGCGTGTACTGGCGCACCTTGAACTTTGGTTTGCGCTCGGCCTTATTCCGCAGAGCCTTCTTAGCCATCCGTACCTCCTGCTAGCCCTCTGAGAGGGAAGCCAAGCGCCAACAGAAGCGCCCGGCCCTCATCGTCGTTGCTTGCCGTCGTGACGATCGTGACGTCCATGCCACGCGTCGTGTCGATGTCGTCGTAATCGATCTCGGGGAACACCAGTTGCTCGGTGAGACCGAACGAATAGTTGCCGTTGCCGTCGAACGACCTGGGGTTCAGCCCTCGGAAGTCCCTGATACGAGGCAGAACGATCGACGCCAACCGGTCGAGGAAGTCCCACATCCGATCGCCTCTCATGGTCACCGAGGCACCGATCGGAGAACCCTCCCGCAGCTTGAAGGTTGCGATCGACTTCTTCGCGCGCCTGATGGCCGGCTTTTGACCGGTGATGGTCGTGAGGTCCTTGACCGCCCCATCGAGCAGTTTGGCGTCCTTCGGAGCGTCACCTACTCCCATGTTCACGACGATCTTCGTCGGCCTCGGAACCTGCATGACGTTCCCGAGGTCGAGATCCTTCTGCAATTGGCCTCTGACCTCGGAGACATAACGCTCCTTCAGCCTGGGCATGTACGTACTGGTTTTAGTAGCCATCTGCCTACAACTCCGCCTTGCACTTGGCGCAAACGCGCAACTTCACACCACTGGCTTCGTCGATCCGGAATCCCACCCGGGTCGGCCCGTCGGTCGGACAGATGAGCGCCACGTTGGAGAGGTCGAGCGCAGCCTCCTTGTGGCTGATGCCTCCCTCTTGCGTGCCGCGGCGGTTCATCTGGATCTTCTCGTGTCGCGTGGCGCGGTTGACGCCCTCCACGATCACTCGTCGCTTCTTGGG
The DNA here is from genome assembly GCA_034665645.1 of Actinomycetota bacterium. GTDB lineage: Bacteria > Actinomycetota > CADDZG01 > CADDZG01 > WHSQ01 > JAUJNU01. Next base: position 1,656 of record JAXDJP010000349.1, read on the forward strand.
AAGAACCTCGAGCACGCGACCCTCTGCCCCCGAGTCTTTCCCCGAGATGATCGCAACGCGATCGCCCTTGCGGATATTCACTTTGCCCATCGCTACAGCACCTCCGGCGCCAACGAGATGATCTTCATGAAGCGCCTCTCTCGCAGTTCGCGAGCCACCGGTCCAAAGATGCGGGTGCCTCGCGGCTGCATGTTTCCGTCCACGATCACGACGGCGTTGTCGTCGAACTTGATGTAGGAGCCGTCGATGCGGCGCCTCTCCTTGCTGGTCCGAACGACGACCGCCTTGACCACGTCTGACTTCTTGACCGCTCCGCCGGGGATCGCGTCCTTCACCGTGCAGACGACTATGTCGCCGACACCTGCGTACCGACGGCGCGAACCGCCAAGGACCTTGATCACCAGAACCTGTCTGGCCCCGGTGTTGTCGGCTACGCGGCAACGCGTCTCTTGTTGGATCACTTTGCTTTTTCCAAGATCTCGACGATGCGCCAGCGCTTGGTCTTCGACAAAGGCCGCGTCTCAGCGATGCGCACCAGATCGCCCCGGCCCGCTTCGTTGTTCTCGTCGTGCGCTTTGAGATGCTTGTCGCGGCGGACGATCTTGCCGTAGGTCGAGTGAGCGGTTGCGTCGCGCACCTGGACGACAACGGTCTTGTCCATCGCGTCGGAAATGACGACGCCGGTGCGGCTCTTTCGCTTGCCGCGCTCGATCGTTTCGGGTTGATCACTCATCTACGATCCCTCTTCCTGACTGAGCTCGTGCTCGCGCAGGATCGTCTTGATCCGCGCCACGTCACGTCTCAGGTCTTTCAAACGCTTGTAGTTGTCGAGCTGTCCCGTCGCGTTCTGGAAACGCAGGTTGAACAGCTCTTCCTTCGTGTCCTTCAGGCGCTGTTCGATCTCGGTCACGGGCAGTTCTCTGAGTTCCATCGCTTTGACCACGGGTTACTGCACCTCCAGCACTTGTTCGCGAGCGACGAACCGGCACTTGATCGGAAGCTTGTGCGCGGCGAGCCTGATGGCCTCGCGAGCGAGTGGTTCGGGAACACCGGCGATCTCGAACATCACGCGTCCGGGCTTCACGACCGCAACCCATCCCTCGGGGTTTCCCTTACCGGAACCCTGGCGAGTCTCCGCCGGCTTCTTCGTGAAGGGCTTGTCGGGAAAGATGTTGATCCACACCTTCCCTCCTCGACGGATGTGCCTCGTCATCGCGATACGAGCGGCTTCGATCTGACGGTTCGTGATCCAGCCCGGCTCGACGGCCATGAGACCGAAGTCGCCGAAAGACACGGACGTGCCGCCCTTGGAGATACCGCGCATGCGGCCGCGGTGCTGCTTGCGGAATTTCGTCTTCTTGGGCTGCAGCATCTACTCGTCACCCGCCTTGGTGTCGTCACCCGAGGCGTCCGACTGAGGGGCCTCAGCCGACGTGTCGGCTTGAGGTGCAACCTCGGCCGATGCCTCTGGCTTGCTTGCTTCCGGTTCGTCAGTCGTGACCGCGGGAGTCGATACTTCCGGCGCTTTGGCGTCCGGCGCCTTGGCGTCCGGCGCCTTCGCGCCTGACTTGGGAGCGTCGTCTCCTGCCGGCTTCGGGTTCCGCTGCGGCACGGCCTTGGCCTCGCCCGCGGTCCGCGCTCCGGCGGTACCGCCCGGCAGCTTCTTGGCTCCGTCACCGGGCTGCGCCGCGGGGCGTCGTCGCGCCGCCTTGGCGCGCTCTTCTGCGCCGCGACCGACCGTCTCCCCGGCCGCCAAAGCCGCTTCGCGGCGAAGGCGAGCGGCATCGCGAGCCGTCGCGTAGAGATCCTGGAAGGGACCGCGGTAGATCCACACCTTGACGCCGATGCGTCCGAACGTGGTGCGGGCCTCCGAGAATCCGTAATCGATGTCGGCGCGCAGCGTGTGTAGCGGCATCTGGCCTTCGATGTACCACTCGGAACGACTCATCTCGGCACCGCCCAAACGACCGGAGCACTGCACCCGGACGCCCTTAGCACCGTGACGCATCGCCGTTCCGACCGCCTTCTTCATCGCCCGGCGGAAGGACACGCGGCTGACGAGCTGCTCGGCAACGCCTTGGGCGATCAGCTGAGCGTCCAGTTCTGGCTGCTTGACCTCGATGATGTTAAGTCGCACGTCCGTCGGCTTGCCCGAGATCTTCGACTCCATGAGCTCGAGCTTCGAGCGGAGACGCTCTGCCTCGGAGCCGCGACGACCGATCACGATGCCGGGTCGAGCTGTATGCGTGTCGATGCGAACGCGCTCGCGCGTGCGCTCGATCTCGATGCGGCTGATGCCTGCGTGCGGCAACTGGGCCAGGAGGTATTCACGGATCCGGAGATCCGCGATCAGGTACTCCTGATATTGCTTCTCGGTG
>JAXDJP010000350.1:0-2903 GCA_034665645.1 Actinomycetota bacterium
GATTCGATCGTGACGCTGACGTATGCGAACGACGAAAGCCTTGCGTCGCGCATCCTCTCGTCGATCAAGTTCACCGGCGATAGCTCGGAGCGAAAAGTTCGCGCCGATCGACGCATGTTGTCAGAGAGGGTGGCGCCTCGTGCCGCGGGTTCCGAACAAGCGGGGCCCGTGACCGTCGTCGGGAAAGGATTCGACGCGTGCAATGCCCCCACGGCGGAAACGATGCATGCATGGTTGGAGTCCCCCTATCGGAGCGTCGGCGTTTACATCGGCGGCTCCAACAGGGCTTGCGACGCGCAGCCGAACCTCACGCCCGACTGGGTCACCACGGTTACCGCGGAGGGATGGAGTCTCATCCCCACTTACGTGGGTCGGCAAGCCCCATGCCATACCCGCACAGATCTGATCAAGATCGATCCGAGTGTGGCCGCCACGCAAGGTGCCGAGGACGCCGACGACGCGGCCGATCAAGCGACCGCTCTCGGCTTCGCCGCCGGCAGCCCGGTCTACTTCGACATGGAGCACTACAACGCCACCACTACGAACGGATGCAAGGAGGCAGTGCTCGCCTTCCTCCAGGGATGGACGAACGAGTTGCACGCACGCGGGTTCACGTCGGGTGTCTACAGCAGCGCTTCATCGGGCATCGCGCACCTCGCGCAAGCGAACGACGGCACGTACGTGGAACCAGATACGGTCTGGTTCGCGTGGTGGAACGATCAGGCCGACACCGTAGGAACGAAATACTTCCCCGACGACCAGTGGGCCGACCACCAGCGGCTGCACCAGTATCACGGCAGCCACAATGAGACCTACGGGGGCGTCACGATCAACATCGACAACGATTATCTCGACGGGCCGGTCGTAGGAGCGGCGACGACGCCTCCTCCCGCGGCGTACACGATCGCCCGCGGGGGCGACGCGGGGGTCCCCGTGCGCGACGCTCCGAGCGAGTCCGGCGCAACGTCCGGGTCTCCGCTGGCGGACGGCACCGAGATCTCGATAGATTGCCAAACGACGGGCGACGACGTACAGGGATCGACGACGTGGGATCACATCACCGCGCCGAGCGCGGGTTACGTGCCCGACTACTACGTCGACAAGAGCAGTGCCGAACCGATCGACACGTGCTCGCCGCCCGAGCCCGTCCGGACGCGGCACGCTCGGTCCGTCGCCTTCTCGCTCGCCTCCAGAACGCGTCTGCATCTCAGCGGAGAGGTCACGGTCGGCGACGGGTCGGCGATCTGCCGCCGGAACGTGCCGGTGAAGATCCAACGCAAGAGGAACGATTCATCGTGGGCAACGCTTCGGCGAGTCACGACGACGCGACGGGGCCGCTTCGGTATTTACCTGAGAAAGCGCAGCGGCCGCTACCGGGCGGTCGCCCCAAAGACGGCGATCGACAACACCACCTCGGTCGACATCTGCCTGACCGCGGCGTCGCATTCCCGTTCGACTCTCAAGTAGCGAACCTAAAGAGCTCAAATGTCTCCGGGCGTAAGGAAGCCTGGGAGAGGGACGAATCGGACAAAACCCTGCCTGCCGGTGCCAAGCGGGCAAAAAAAGAGCGCCCGGTAGAAGGAATCGCGCCGCGCTGAAGGGAACCTTCTCCCTCGAGGAAGAACAAAACATCAAGGAGGAAGCAGTGAAGCTCACTCGCAAGCTCTCGATCGGCATCGCCGCCGCTGTGGTTCTTGGAGCGATGTCTTCGCTCGCCGCCGCGGCGCCCACCAAAGGCACGTGGACCTACACGGACGTCACGGCCGACGCCAGCGTTTCGGCCAGCACCGACGCCACGACGCACTGCCACGGGAACCTTCCGAGTGCGCCGATCGACGTCAACAGCCAGCCCTTCAAGGCTCCCCGCACCGGCACGCTGACGCTCGTCAGCCACAACGCTGCGGACTGGGCCATGGAAGTGCAGACGGCCAGTGGTTCGACGATCACCGGGACCGACGGCGGCTTGCCCAACGACCCCGAGAACATGACCGTCCGTCTTCGTAAGGGCAAGTACAACATCGTGTACTGCAACGCCACCGGCGAGCCGACGATCACGGTCGACTACTCCTTCAAATAAAGATCAGGCGGCTTGCCGCCGGCAACATCTAAGAAAGGCCCGGTCATCCGACCGGGCCTTTTCTCGTGCACCGTCGCGCGCGGCCCATCGAGGATAGGTTCAGGCCGATGGGAGACGTCTGGTCTCCCGGGACGAGAGGAACTCGAAAGTGGCGAACGATGCCGATGCGATCGTTGTCGGAGCGGGACTGGCCGGTTTGGTCGCTACCGCGGAGCTCGTCGATGCCGGCCGCAAGGTCATCCTCCTCGACCAAGAGCCCGAGGCTTCACTGGGGGGCCAGGCGTTCTGGTCGTTCGGGGGGCTGTTCCTCGTCGACACGCCGGAACAACGTCGCTTACGGGTGCACGACTCGCGCGACCTCGCGTTGCAGGACTGGATGGGAGCGGCCGGGTTCGATCGCACCGAAGATCACTGGCCGAAGAGGTGGGCCGAGGCGTACGTCGATTTCGCTTCCGGCGAGAAACGCTCGTGGCTGCACGCGCAAGGGGTGCGATGGTTCCCGCTGGTTCAATGGGCCGAGCGCGGCGGCTACCTCGCCGACGGACACGGCAACTCCGTTCCTCGCTTCCACGTCACTTGGGGGACGGGTCCCGGGATCATCGAACCGTTCGTCAAACGGGTGCGCGAAGCAGAGTCACAGGGTCTCGTCTCGCTCCGGTTCCGTCACCGCGTTACGGGCCTCACGTCGACGGGCGGCGGCGTGGATGGAGTCACGGGCGAACTGTTGTCGGCAAGTGATGTAGAGCGCGGAGCGCCGAGTGGACGCGACACGATCGGGGATTTCACACTGCACGCTCAAGCCGTCGTTGTCACTTCGGGGGGGATA
>JAXDJP010000351.1:0-2753 GCA_034665645.1 Actinomycetota bacterium
CCAGGCCGGCGCGCCGCGCCGTCTTCCACGCGCGTTCAACATCGGCTTCGGCGCTGAGTTCGCCTTGAAAAGTCTCCAGTTCGAGGGACGTTACGCCCCACGCCAACGTCAGGGCTCCCCGTGTCGCCGCGATCTCGGACAACGCCACGATCGGCATCGTCGGCCGGAAAGCGGCGACCCTCAAGGGAGTCGACCCGCTTCTCGTGGGACAAAGGATCGCAGCGACGCCGAGATCGGCCGCGGCCTGCACTGCGGCGTGCGCGGTCGCCCACGACATGGGGTCTCCGTACATGTTTGCTTTGAGAGGCTGCGCACGGCGATCCACCAGTGCCGTCCGGGCCTGCTCTGCCTCCTCCGCGATCTCAGCCATCTTGAGCACCGCGTCGAAGGGATGCTCGCCCACGGCGGTTTCCTCCGACAGCATGAGTGCGTCGGTTCCATCGAGGACGGCGTTCGCAACGTCTGCGACCTCGGCGCGCGTCGGAAGGGGCGACCTCGTCATCGACTCGAGCATCTGAGTCGCCGTGATGACGGGTTTGCCCGCGCGATTGCAGGCCCCGATGATCTCCTTCTGGAGGAAGGGCACTTCGCTTAACGGAAGTTGGATCCCTAGATCGCCGCGGGCAACCATCACTGCGTCGGCCTCGCGCACGATCGCCTCGAGGTGTTCTACGGCAGATCGCGTTTCGATCTTCGCCACGATCAGAGGGCGGTGACCTCGCTGGGGAAGAGCTGCCTTCGCCCGCGCGACATCGTCGGCGTCACGCACGAAGGACAGGCCCACGAGTTCGACCTTCGATCGGACGGCCAGACGAACGGCGGCTGCGTCCTCGGCCGTGAACGCTTTGACCATCCTCTCCGCCCCCGGCAAATGCATCCCCTTGCGCGAACGCAGCACGCCGCCGCGCAGAACGGTCGTTTCGACATCGCGCCCCCGGACCGCAGCGACGCGAAGGATGACGGCGCCGTCCGCCAAGAAGATCTCGTCCCCCTTCTTCGTGACCGCGGCCAGATCGGGAACTGAGGTCGAGACGCGCTCCCGGGTCCCCGGCACGTCCTCAGACGTGAGACAGAACCTCTGACCGGTCCCCAACACGACCATCTCGCCGTCGATGCGGCCGGTGCGCATCTTGGGGCCGGGCGTATCGACCAATATCCCGACCGAGCGCTTCAATCGAGCTGCTTCAGCGCGGATGTTGGCGATCGCATCCCGGTGCTCACTCTGGTCGCCGTGCGCGAAGTTGATCCGGATGACGTCCGCGCCGGACTGCAAAACGCGCCTCAACGCGGCGTGAGAGGCGGTCGCCGGACCTACCGTCGCGACGATCTTGGTCCGACGTGGCATTAGTTTTCTTCCGGCTCGGCCTACGCTCCGTGCAACGGCTTGCCGGCGAGCTCGAGGAACGTTTCCCCGACAGCCTCCGACAGAGTGGGGTGAGGGTGCACGAGTTCGGCCAACTCCGAGGGGAACGCTTCCCACGCGGTGGCGAGCATCGCTTCCGAGATCAGATCGGACGCGTGCGGGCCGATGATGTGAACGCCCACGACGGCTCCGTTCTTGTCGGCGATCGACTTCACGAAACCTTGTCCGCCACCCAGCATCTGGGCACGTGCGTTCGCCGAGAAGGGATACCGCTTCGTCACGACATCGATCCCCTGCTCTTTCGCCTTCTGTTCGGTCAAGCCGACCGCCGCTACTTCCGGCTGGCAATAGATGACGTGCGGGATCGCGCCGTAGTCGATCGGTGTCGGATCCTCTCCGGCGATGCGTTCCGCTACCTTGATGCCTTCTGCAAACGCGGTGTGCGCCAGTTGCGGATGAGGGAACGGTGATTCCGGGATGTAGATCGCATCTCCGATCGCGTACACGCCGTCGACGTTCGTCCTGAGGTTGAGGTCCGTGGTGATGAATCCGCGATCGGTCTTGACGCCCGCCTCCTCCAAGCCGATGTAATCCGTTCGAGGCGCGCGCCCGATCGCGACGAACATCCGGTCGGCGCTGAGCGTCTGCGTAGTGCCTTCTTTGTCGATCGTTACCTCGACACCGGAGTCCGTCGTCTGGGCCCCCGCAACGGATACCCCTAGATGGAACTTGATCCCGCGCTTCAGGAGCAGCTTGTGAAGCGCTTCGGAGATATCCGAGTCCTCCAACGGGGCGATACGCGGGAGCATCTCGACGACGGTTACCTCCGCCCCGAAGCTCCGGTAGATGCTGGCGAATTCGAGGCCGATGTAGTTGCCGCCAACGACGACCACCGACGACGGGATGTCTTGTGCGACGAGGCCGTGGTTGGAGTTGTGAATCTTGTCCCCATCTGCCTTTACGAACGGCAGATCGCGCGGGTAAGAACCGCTGGCGATGACAAGACCCTTCGTCGCGGAGAGACTCCGCTCACCGTCCTTCGTTTCGACGACGACCGTTCGGGGGCCGGCGAGCTTCCCCTGGCCCTCGACGAGCTCGACCTTCCGGTGCTTAACCAGCCCCGACAGCCCCCGGTAGGACCGTCCGATGACGGAGTCCTTGAAGTTGAGGACCTTGCCCCAGTCAACCTGCGGATCTCCCGGAACGATGACTCCGAAGTCTCCCGCATGCTTGATCTCGTCCACCAGCTCGGCCGCGTGGAGGAGGGCTTTCGTCGGGATGCACCCCCGATGCAGGCACGTGCCACCGACCTTGTCCTTCTCGACCATCGCAACCGATAACCCGAGCGCCCGCGCCCGAAAAGCAGCGGAATACCCGGCGTTGCCCCCGC
>JAXDJP010000352.1:0-3156 GCA_034665645.1 Actinomycetota bacterium
GAAGAACTCAAGAAGTTCCGCGACCTCATCGACGTGCCGATCGGCGATAACGAACTTACCGAGGGTCGCGCGCCTTACTACCACCCTGGAAAGAACTCGAAGGAAGTGCAGTACCTGCTGGCACGTCGTCACGCACTCGGCGGGGTCTTGCCCGAGCGGCGTAGCTTCCCGGTGAACCTCGAGCTCCCGAAACAAGACCTCTACGAAGAGTTCGGTGCCGGGTCGAAGCAGCCGGTCTCGACCACGATGGCGTTCGTTCGACTCTTGAGGAAGCTGTTGCGCGACGAGAACATCGGCAAGCGAGTCGTGCCGATCATCCCCGACGAGGCCCGCACCTTCGGGATGGAGTCTCTGTTCCCCGAGTTCAAGATCTACGCGGCGCGCGGGCAGTTATACGACCCCGTCGACTCGGCGCACCTCCTCGCGTACAAGGAGGCGAAAGACGGACAGATCATGGAAGAGGGAATCACAGAGGCCGGTTCGATGGCGAGCTTCACGGCGGCGGGGACCTCGTACGCCACTCACGGCGAACCGATGATCCCGTTCTTCATCTTCTATTCGATGTTCGGTTGGCAGCGCATCGCGGATGAGATGTGGTCGTTCGCCGATCAGCGGGGACGGGGATTCCTGCTGGGGGCGACCTACGGCCGCACCACCCTCCTGGGCGAAGGGCTTCAGCACCAGGACGGCCACACGTTGCTGATGGCAACGACCAACCCGGCGGCGCTCTCGTACGACCCGGCGTTCGCTTACGAAACCGCGATCATCATCCGCGAAGGTCTCCGCAGGATGTTGGACGAGAACGAAGACGTCTTCTATTTCATCACCCTCTACAACGAGAACTACCTGATGCCCGAGATGCCGGCCGGCGTCGAGGAGGGCGTCCTCGCGGGTCTCTATAGATATAAGGAAGGCGCCACCGACGGGAAGCATCGTGCGCAGATCCTCGGCTCGGGGACGATCCTCAACGAGGCGCTCAAGGCTCAAGAGATACTCAGCAAGGATTACGAGGTCTCGGCCGACGTCTGGAGCGCCACCTCCTATCAGCAGCTGCGGCAAGACGCGCTCGAGGTCGAGCGTTGGAATCGGGTTCATCCCGAGGAGCCACGCCGTCAGCCCTACGTGACGCGACTACTGGAGGGATCTGACGGCCCCGTGATCGCGGTCAGCGACTCGATGAAGGCAGTTCCCGATCAGGTGGCAAGGTGGATACCGGCCCCCTTCATCCCGCTGGGCACCGACGGTTTCGGTCGGTCCGACGATCGCGAGTCGCTGCGGCGCCACTTCGAGATCGATGCGCCCTACATAGTCGTTACGACGCTCTCCGCTCTCGCAGAGTTCGGCGACGTGAAGCCGGAGGTGGTGACCGAGGCGATCAAGCGTTTCGAGATCGATCCCGAGCGGGAGCCGCCCTCGCGGCCTGGATGACGGCGGTCTTCCGCACGCCCGACGACCGTTTCGTCGGGTTGGAGGGCTACCCCTTCGAACCGCACTACCTCGAGCTCGAGGGTGACCTAGGCGGGTTGCGCATGCACTTCGTCGATGAAGGTCTCGGCGATCCCGTCGTCCTGCTTCATGGGGAGCCGACGTGGTCCTACCTCTATCGAAAGATGATCCCGGCGCTCGCCGAGAAGGGGCGAGTCCTGGCCCCCGACCTCATCGGATTCGGAAGATCGGACAAGCCGACCTCGCGTGATTGGTATTCCTACGATCGTCATGTCGACTCGATCCATCAGTTCCTCCGGAGCAGCGACCTGGATCGGGTAACCCTCGTGGTCCACGACTGGGGTGGGCCGATCGGGCTTCGGGTCGCGATCGAGGCAGAAGAGCGCATCGCGCGGCTGGCGATCCTCAACACGGGCATCTTCCGACCGGGACCGGGTTGGCCGACACCCGGGTTCGTCGCGTGGCGGACCTTCGCCGAGGCGAACCCCGACCTGCCGGTGGGGATGGTCATCCAAGGAGGGACCTCGACCGACGTTCCCCCCGAGGTCATCGCGGGTTACGAGGCGCCGTTCCCAACCCCCGAGTCCAAGGCAGGAGTCGCGGCTTTCCCTCTCTTGGTGCCTCTCACGGAGGACGATCCGGGAGCCGCTGAGATGGTGAAGGTGAGCAACAAGTTGAAGGAGTGGCAGCACCCGACGCTGGTTGCCTTCTCGGATTCGGACCCGATCTTCTCCCTCAAAAACGGCGAAAGGATGGCGGAACGGATACCCGGAGCGATCGATTTCGTGCCGATCGAGGGCGCCTCCCACTTCCTTCAAGAGGAGGTTGGGGAGGATTTGGGTGCACTTTTATGCGATTTTGTAACCGTCTGATAACATTCCGTACTGGAAAAACCCCATCTGGGGGGTAGACTTCCCCCAAAGAGGGGAGTAACGTGCATCCCAGTATTTCCCATCCGAGAGGACGGCTTAATGAGCTTCGCAACTAAGACTCGGCAAAGTTCGGTCATTACTTTAGTAGTGATCCTGTTTCTTTTGACGACCGCTGTATTTGCCTTCGCCGACTCCGGCACGGGCACGGGCGAAACGGGCGCGACCGCAACCGCGCGGAACGATGCCACCGCGGCTACTAGCGCGATAGCAGACGAGGTCTCGACCAACTCTGCCGCCGCGGACGCGACCGCTGTCAGCTCGCCTCCTCACGGGTGTGACCAGCTGGGCCAGGGCCCGGGTAGCCCGTACGACTCGACCTGTGATGGCTCACCTTCGGGCAACGGCAACGGCGGCGGCAACGCCACCGGCAAGCCGTGCGCCGGCTGTGTGGGGGCCGCCGACAACAAGAACCCCCCGGGTCAGTACCCCGACGGCTCCGACCACAACAACGGTTACGAGTGCGACGGCAACCACGGCGTTGGGCGCACGAACCCGGCTCACACCGGTTGTGCCGCCACGACCACGACCGTCCCGGTGACCACTACGACGCTTCCTTGCGAGGCCACCACGACCACGACCGGTCAATGTGGAACGACCACTACGACGACGATCCCGGTCACCACGACGACGGTCCCCCTCGAGGGGAAGGTCACCCTGTGCCACGCCACCGGATCCGAGTCGAACCCGTTCGTGATCATCACGGTGTCGGCCGACGGCGCCTACAACGGCCACCTTGGTGCGAGCCACCAGGATGGACGCGACATCATTCCGCCGTTCG
>JAXDJP010000353.1:0-6902 GCA_034665645.1 Actinomycetota bacterium
GTCCCGCATCCTCTGATACTGGTGTGCACTCACGGGCGCCACGACGCCTGCTGCTCGGTTCGAGGCAACCAGGTCTCGCGCTTGGCATGCAATGCATATCCCGGCCTGGCGTGGGAGTGCTCGCACATCGGCGGAGACCGCTTCGCCGCAAACGTCGTTTGCTTTCCCCACGGCGTTTATTACGGACGCGTCGGACCCGCCGAGTTGGTCGACGTCGTGGAGGCCTACGGGAAAGGATGGCTCGCGCTCGAGCATTACCGCGGTCGATCGGCCTTCCCGTTCGACGTGCAGGCCGCCGAGTACTTCCTGCGACGCGATCATCACTTATTGGGCATCGGGGAGGTCAAGCTCGAGGGTTTCGAACGCACCGGGAACTCGGTCGAAGCAACCTTCCAAGTGCCGCAGGGACAAGCGAACGTTCACGTCAAAGTGTTACCGGGAACAGAGAAGTACCGACTCACATGCGGCGCCGAGCACGTCAGCGCGATCCCCTCCTACGAACTGGTCTCCTGCAGCATCGCGTAACGAAGGTTGCCTAACCGAGCCGAGGCTCAGTCACCCGGTTCGTGCTCCGGGCGCGGCTCGCTCTGATGCGTATGCCTCAGGAGGAAGATCGTCGTGCCCAACAGCAACACGGTGCCGGTCAGAACGCTGATCTCGAGGATCGCGTCCTTGAAGTCGGGCGTGCCCACCAGATCCTTGGCCTGGGCGCTGACGACGATCAGCCGCCTGATCGCGGCAACCACGCCGACGACCAGGAACGGTTCGCTGACTAGAACCTTTTCGTCGATGACCGCACGGATGGTGTGGATGATCTCGGTGATGATGAAGACGAGCAGCAGACCATCCAACAGCTCGAGTATCAGGGTCGTGATGTCGCCGTCGCCTAAGTGGGAAGCGAAGTCGTACACGACGTATCCGAAGTAGCCGGCCCCCGCCAATGCGAGCGCCAGGGCGATCAAGACGTAGAGGACGTCCTCGACGTGCCCGAAGAGACGCTCGGTGACGCGCCGCATGAATCGATCGGTCTCAGGCCCTGCCATCGCCACACCCTATAGAGGGGTCCGCGTCCGTATTACCGTTGAGGGATGCCCGAGGGACGCGCCGAGATACACGACGAAGATCCTTTCGCGACGCCGGCCGAAAAGCGGTCGCCCGACCGGCGCTTCCGAGGGCGCCTCGCCGCTCCGGTAACCATCTGGACCTCGGGAGGTTCCGAGGGGCGCACGGGCCTCACGGTGTCGTCGCTCCTTCTTGCTGAGGGTGCGCCTGCTCGCATCCTCGGACTACTGAACGACACCACCGACATCTGGGACGCGATCCAGGGATCGGGGACGTTCGTCGTTCACATCCTGTCGGTTGGTGACGAACGTCTGGCAGAACGGTTCGCGGGATCGTGGCCGAGTCCCGGCGGGATCTTCGCCGGTTTAGATGTCGAGGACTCCGAACACGGGCCGGTCCTGGCCGACCAACCGGACCGTGCGTACTGCCGCTTCACGGGCTCGTCGCCGGAAGGGTGGCATCAACTGGTGAGAGGCGAGATCGAACGACTCGAGTTCGCCGCCTCTCCGCGGCCCCCCTTGATCCATCACCGCGGCGCCTATCCGCGCCTCTTGGAGGAGCGTTCCGACTAGGGCGCTAGGCAGGGACGTCCCCCGCAGACGTCCACGAAATAACCAGACGGCTGCAAGAACGTCGCTTTCTGAAGACGAGCCGATACCTGACTGCGCGGCTTGCTGTGAGGGTCGTCGCCCCCGCGGTTGGGCGTGTTCGTCGTCGGAGGAGTCGGCGTTCCGCTGTCCCAGATCACTATCGCGGACCCCGTCGAACCCGAGGCGACGGTCGGAAGTCCCCAGTAAGGCTGGACGTCGGGGTTGCGGCCCGCGGCGATCGCCGGTTGGTAGATGGAGGCACCGATCGTACGCGCCTCAACCTCGGCCGCGACGTTGGTCACCTGATGATCCCCGAAGGCCACGTGCATGAGCACGGAGTGGGCCGGGGTGTTCGGCAGCGGGTCGGTCGTCATGTGGGCCGCGTATCCGTTCGCTTCCGATCGGTCCCAGAGCATCTGGATCATCGAGAAGATCAACTGCTCGTCCATCTTGTCCGGGTAAGCCGTGTACATCGCGGTCGCGTAGGCCGGGAGCTGATCCTCTGGATCTCCCGAGGGGTCGGGACTGTACGGACCGTCGGCCTCCCAGTCGGCACTGCGATTGAGAAGGGTCGAGTAGTTCATCCCCGGCACGCCCAGCGCAGCGCGAGTGAAGTCTTGAGCGACGGCCGTGAGCGCACCGCCGATGATTCCTCCCTGACTGTTCCCGTCGTAGAAGAGGTTGCCGTGCCGTGCGTCGATCACGGGAGTCGGCGCCGCGGGATCCCCCGCTTGGAAGGCGGGATCGCTTACGAATCCGTCGGGGTCGATCATCAAACGCCCGAGATACAAGAAGTTCAGCATGCCCTGTTGCACCTGATCCGACATCGACCCGAAGTTCGACATGTCCTCGAGGGTTGCCGCGACGTTCGGCAGATCCTCCGTCGCCATCCCGCTCCAGTTCGTCGCGCAATAGACGAAGTTGTGCTCGTTCATCATCGCTCGCTGGGATCCGGAGTTCACCTCGCTGGCACCGCCGAGCAATCCGTGGCCGTACAACGACGCGCGCGCCGGATGGACGACCGCGGTCGGGTCGGTTGCGTTCTCGACGGTTGCCCGGGGGACGTCGCACCAGAAATTCGCAGTGGTAGTGCCCAACGCTTGGGGCAAACACCCATCGTCGATCGCGGTGCACAGGTTCCCGTCACGATCGGTCGCGCCGGCGTAATTGAAGCGTGCACCCGGGATCGGAGAACAGTCGACGACCTGCAGAACGGCCTGGAGCCCGCACGTGCGGATCGCAGTCAGGTAGTTCGGAACCTCGAACGTGCCTTGGATGCGCCGAGAGATCTGCGAATCCTGGCTGGGGGTGAGGTCCGTGACGGTACTGACCTCGAACGAAGGGGCGACTCCGTCCGCCGAGCCGGACCCGAGAGCGTCGAATGCGTCGTCTCTGATGTGCAGCATCCGCTCGGTCAGGTTGCGCTCGGACGCGACCGTGAAGTCCCACGCCAAGTACAGGCTCTTGCGATCGATCTTCGCCTTCTTGAGTGTTGCGAAGATGGACTCCATCTGAGGACGACGAGCTTCGATCGCCGGATCGGTGCTGGGGGTGCCGTCTCGATAGGCCGCGAACGCCGGGCTCGATGCGATGACCGTTCCGTCGGTACGCCTCATAGCTCCGAGAGCGACGATGTAACGGTGACCTTCCGTCAGGTTCACTGCGGGTCGGATGATGAGAGCGCGGTCGTCGTCCGACGTGGCGTTCGCGTCGAGCTCCGCCCAGAACGGATGGCGCTTCCCCGTTGAGGCATCGATCAGCGCGATCGGTGACTTCTTGCTGAGAGACCGCTCGACATCGGTGATCGGGGGGGCTCCGGTACGGACGAGGTCGACACCCGGGACGTGCGTCAGGATCATCGCTCCCGGGCTGAAGCCGTCGTTCCGGTTCCATTCGGTGGGGTCGATCGGCTTGCCCGCAACGTTCCGAGGGGTTGCGAGCGGCGAGATATCGACGCGCACACCGGTGTCGGTCGAGGCATCGGGGGCGGTGAAGTAGTTGTTGGGGAAGGGGAAGAGGCAGCGACTGGGATCGATCGGGTCGCATCCTGCCGCGAGGGTCGTGGGGTCCGGTTCCTGGGCCGCCGCGGGCAGCGCCGCGAGCAACGGGGCCACCAACGCAAGCACCGTCGCGAGGGTGAGGCTTAGCTTGATCTTCCTACGCAGCACGGGTGGCTCCTCTGGCTCGGTGGGCGACGCCCGGGTCGCTGTCGGGATGGTTACGGGTTCGCCGCGGGCCCCCAGAAACCTTCCCCGGCCGGTCGCGTGAGCCCTCGATCCGGGGGACGATGGCGTTATGTCCGCTTTCGAAGGAGGGAACGCCCGGGTCGGCGCCCGTCCGGCGGTCCCGGCGGGCGATGAGGGGCCCACCGGTCTGCAACCCCTGGGCCTCGGTTCGGGCCGAGACGGGTTCCTCTTGGTTCCTCCGCGCGCCCGCACCGGACCCCGCCCTTTGGTCGTCAGCTTCCACGGAGCCGGGGGCTCGGGCGAGAGCGGGATCGCGAGGCTCCAGAGCGCGGCCGGGGAGCACGATTTCATAGTGGTGGCGCCCGACTCACGCGGCCCGACGTGGGATGCGGTCGGCGGCTCTTTCGGACCCGACGTCGCCTTCATCGAGCGCGCCCTCGAGCGGGTCTTCGACGACTACGAGGTCGACCCCAGTCTCGTTGCGGTCGAGGGATTCTCCGACGGTGCGACGTATGCGTTATCGCTGGGGATCTCGAACGGGGACCTGTTCAAGACGATCCTCGCTTTCTCGCCCGGTTTCTCCGCCGCCGCAGGAGCCACCGGCGAGCCTCGTGTGTGGATCTCCCATGGGACCGAGGACCGAGTGCTCCCCATCGACTCGACGAGTCGCCGGCTCGCTCCGGCGTTAGTTCGCAGCGGGTTCAAGGTGCGATACACAGAGTTCGAGGGAGGACACACGACGCCGCGGTGGATGACGGCTGCCGCGTGCAAGTGGTGGCTCGGTCTCTGATCGCCAACCAGGAAGGGAAGCATGTGGCCCCTGAAGGGCTCGATCGCTGGTTCTTAACCCCGCTGGAAAGAGGTAACCCGGACAGCGACATCGACGCGGGCCGTGACGTTGCGTGGAGCGACGGCAACCTGGCCATCCCTCGCATCCACGGAGCGCATTACTTCAAGCGACTTTACGAAGTGCTCTGCTCTCTCGAGAAAGACGATTGGATCCACTTCACCGACTGGCGCGGAGACGCGGACGAACGTCTCACCGGTCCCGGAACCGAGATAGCGACGGTGCTGGAAGACCTTGCGAGGAAAGGAGTTCACGTTCGCGGGCTCGTGTGGCGATCCCATCCGGGCCAGTTCAGCGAGGGCGAAAACCTCAAGCTCGCTCAGGACGTCAATGCCGCCGGCGGAGAGGTGTTGCTGGACGAAAGGGTTCGGCGCGGCGGCTCACACCACCAGAAACTGTTCCTCATCCGTCACCCCGGTAACGAGAACGACGATGTCGCGTTCGTCGGCGGGATCGATCTCTGCCACAGTCGTAACGACGACGAGCACCACCAGGGCGATCCCCAGGTCTACGAACTCGACAAGCGATACGGCGACCGGCCCCCGTGGCACGACGCGCAGGTCGAGGTCCGGGGGCCGGTCATCCACGACCTCGCCATCACGTTCCGCGAACGCTGGGAGGACCCCACTCCACTCGATCATCGCAATCCGGTGCGTCGGATGCTGGCGAGGCGCGCGCACGAGCCCGACGACTCGCCTCGTCCGCTTCCCGACATGCCCGAGATACCCGCACCGGCGGGACCGCACTCGATCCAGGTCCTGCGAACTTATCCCTACAAGCGCCCGGCGTTCCCATTCGCAGTCCAAGGCGAGCGCAGCATCGCGCGCGCTTATCACAAGGCGTACGGACGAGCCCGCGCCCTCATCTATCTCGAAGACCAGTACTTCTGGTCGGGTCGGGTCGCGTCACTACTCGCGGAAACGTTACGGAACGCGCCGGATCTGCGCGCGATAGTTGTCGTCCCTCGCTACCCCGAACAAGACGGCACGGTGTCGGGGCCACCCAATCGCGTCGGTCAGCGCAAGGCGATGGAAACGGTGCGCGACGCAGGAGGCGATCGCGTCGAGTTCTACGACATCGAGAACGATGAGGGCACGCCTATCTATGTGCACTCGAAGGTCTGCATCGTGGACGATGTCTGGGCCGCGATCGGCTCGGACAACGTGAATCTCAGATCCTGGACCCACGACTCGGAGCTCTCGTGCGCGATCGTCGATGACACCCGGGACCAACGGGAGCCGCGCGACCCCGGAGGACACGGGGACGGCGCACGCGTCCTAGCTCGAGACCTCCGGCTACAGCTCTGGCGGGAGCATCTCGGAGCGACTTCGAACGACGGCTTGATCGACCCGCACGAGGGCTTCGACAGATGGCGTTCCGTGGCTCGTGACCTGGACGAGTGGCACTCCTCCGGAAAAGATGGAGCTCGTCCGCAGGGCCGCATACGCGTGCATGAGCCGGCTTCCGATCCGGAGTGGGTGGAACGGGTGTCGTGGCCGCTTTACCGCTTCGCCCTCGACCCGGACGGGCGGCCACGCGAGATGCGCAAGGAGAACCGCTTCTAGGTACGGCTCGGGCGGGACCATTGCCCTCGACCTGGAACTGTCGGACACTACGACCGTGCGCCGAGGCGGAAGCTCCAAGGAAAGACTCCTACTCACCGTGATGTTCACGGACATCGTCGATTCGACGCGACTCGCATCCGAGTTGGGTGACAGGCGCTGGCGCGAAGTCCTGTCCCGTCACCATGCGATCGTTCGCAAACAGCTGAAACGTCACGGCGGGCGAGAGGTCGACACCGCGGGAGACGGTTTCTTCGCCACATTCGATCAACCGGCGCGAGCCGTGGCGTGCGCACGAGCGGCCGCCGACGAGCTGGCCCGCTTGGACATCAACATCAGGGCGGGCGTCCACATGGGAGAGGTAGAGGTCGAGGGACGCGACGTCTCGGGCCTCGCGGTTCACATCGGGTCCCGCATCATGGCGATGGCGGGGCCCGGCGAGGTGCTCGTGTCGAGCACCGTGCGGGATCTGATGTCGGGCTCGGATCTCTCCTTCGACGACAAGGGCACGCACGCTCTGAAGGGGGTTCCGGCGGAATGGCGCGTGTACGCGGTCGAGCCCGACGAGATCGTGACGGGAGACGAAGAGGAGAGACACCGCGCGCTTCGGCCGGAAGACCAAGATACCCAGCGCACGAGCTCACGATCGATCGCG
>JAXDJP010000354.1:0-2545 GCA_034665645.1 Actinomycetota bacterium
CGCGATCGAGGGCTCGCAAGAAGAGATCGGCGACCTGAGCTTCCTCGTGATACCCGCCGCTGCGATGCTCGAATCGTTCGCGGGCAATCTCGACGAGGTCGAGCGTTTGTTGGCGGCCTTCGAGAGCCGTCTGGGCGATTCCACCTCCGTCCAAGACCTCGCAGGGCGCACCGGGTGCAGAGCGACTTTGGCATTCATCCGCGGCGACTTCGATGCCGTGTCCTCTTACTTGGAGACGGCTGCGGATAAGACGGTTTTTGAGTTCGTTGCGCCTTACGGCCTCACGGCGCATGCAGCGATCTGGGCAAGGGACCTCAGCCAAGCTCTGGCCGAGAGAGCGCGACAGGACCTGTCGACACTCAGGAATCCGTGGTACTTCGCCCGCCGGCAGACGCTCGAAGCAGGTATCGCGGCACTCTCGGGGGAGCGTGATCGGGCGATCGCCCTGTACGACGAGGCGTTGACCCGATGGAACGAGCTCGAGATCCCATTGGGCAAGGCGATGTGCCAGATGGACCTGGCCCTTTCCGTCGGTGGTGCCGAAGCGGCAGAGGCGTCCGCCGAAGCCGAAGCGTTCTTCTCCGAAGCGGGTAACGAGCACTTCGTACGGCGACTCCAGGAAGCTCGAGGGGCGGCCTGATGGTTTTCTGCACTTCGTGTGGGACCCAGAACCGGGACGGGTCCAAGTTCTGTCGCAGCTGCGGGACCGCGCTCGACGCCGGATGCGTCAACTGCGGGGCGCCGCTGCAACCCGGCGACCAATTCTGCGTCGAGTGCGGCACCCCGGTCGCAGGAGCGTCCGCGGCGTCGACGACCGTCTCACTCGAAGAGACCAGAGCTCAGCCAACCGCCGAGCGACGCCTCGTTTCCGTCTTGTTCGTAGACCTCGTCGGGTTCACCTCTTATTCGGAGGGTCGCGACGCCGAAGAGGTTCGAGGGATGCTCGACAGCTACTTCGTTCGCGCCAAAGAAGTCATCGACCGGTACGGCGGCGTCGTCGAGAAGTTCATCGGAGATGCGGTGATGGCGGTCTGGGGAACGCCGGTAGCTCGCGAGGACGACACCGCACGGTCCGTCCGAGCAGCGCTCGAGATGATCGAAGCGGTCGCCGACCTTGGAAGGGCAGTTGATGCCGATCTCAACGCGCGCGCAGGGGTGTTCACGGGCGAGGCGGCCGTGAACCTCGCTGCAGAGGGACAGGGGATGGTTGCAGGAGACACCGTCAACACCGCCTCTCGTCTCCAATCCGCCGCAGATCCCGGCACCGCACTGGTCGATCGCGCGACCTACCTCGGGGCGCGCGAGCAGATCGCGTTCGAGTCCGCCGGTGAATTCACTCTCAAGGGGAAGGACGAGCCTGTTGAGGCATGGCGTCCGACACACGTCGTCGCCGGGCTGGGTGGTTTCCGTCCGGCCGACTCGCTCGAGCCGGCATTCACGGGGCGCGACGAAGACTTCCGCGTGATCAAAGACCTACTCCACGCGGCCGAGCGCGAGCGCAAGCCGCGCCTTGCATCGGTGATGGGTGTGGGCGGGATCGGCAAATCGCGGCTCGTTTGGGAGCTCTATAAGTACATCGACGGCTTCTCAGATCTCATCTTCTGGCACCAGGGCCGGTCCCCCGCGTACGGCGAGGGCGTCGCGTTCTGGGCCCTAGCCGAGATGGTCCGGATGCGCGCCCGCATCGCCGAGACGGACGACGACGACATCGCGCGGGGGAAATTGGATGACTGCATCGACGAATACTTCCCCGACGTTGAGGATGCCGATTGGATCCGGCCGCACCTTCAGCAATTGATCGGTTTGGGAGAAGGTTCGGATACGGGCAGTGAGCAACTGTTCGCGGCATGGCGCTCGTTATTCGAGCGGATAGGCCAACTAGGTCCAGTGATCATGATCTTCGAGGATCTTCACTGGGCCGACCCCGGCCTCATCGATTTCATCGAGCATCTTTTGACGTGGGCGCGAAGCAGTCCCATCTTGATAGTGACTCTTGCTCGGCCCGAATTGATGGACCGACGTCCCAATTGGGGTGCAGGTCAACGCAACTTCACATCGATTCACCTGGAGCCACTCGAAAGCAACGACATGGCTCTGCTGCTCAAGAGCGTGGCGGACGACCTTCCCGCCGAGGTGCGCGACCAGATCACCGAACGCGCCGAAGGTGTTCCGTTGTACGCGGTCGAGACGGTGCGCATGTTGATCGATCGAAAGGAGCTCATCCAAGACGATGGCGGGTTCCGGTGGGTCGGACAGGCCGAGCATCTCGATGTTCCGGACTCTCTCCACTCGTTGATCGCGTCACGCCTCGATTCCCTGAGCACAGGCGATCGGTTATTGGTGCAGGATGCGTCCGTTCTCGGAAAGACGTTCACGACTGCATCTCTTTCCGCGGTTTCGGGCGTCTCCCCCGAGGAGCTCGAACCGCGGCTCAACGATCTGGGCCGTCGCGAGATCCTCTTGGTCGATAGCGATCCTCGCTCTCCGGAGCGCGGCCAGTACGGGTTCGTACAAAGTCTCATCCGAGAGGTCGCCTACCAGACCC
>JAXDJP010000355.1:0-4745 GCA_034665645.1 Actinomycetota bacterium
GTCACCACCACCGACACGGTCGGCAACTCGCGCACACAAGCGATCACCTACAACGTCGTCGACGTCACAAACCCAACAGCGACGATCGCTGCGCCGCTCAACGGCGCCGTCATCGACCGTCATGCGGTCGTCGATGCGGACTTCGCATGCGCCGATGAGACGGGAGGCGCAGGCCTCGACACCTGCGTCGGCACAGTCGCAAACGGGAGCCCCATCGCCACCGGGACGATCGGCTCGCACTCGTTCAGTGTCAGCGCCACCGATAAGGCCGGCAACAGCTTTACGAAGACGATCTCATACAACGTTAAAGACGTCACCGATCCCACCGTCTCGCTGGTGGCTCCGTTACAGGACGACGTCTTCGCACAGAACGAAACCGTCGCAGCCGACTTCTCGTGTGCAGATGAGAGCGGGGGATCGGGTGTCGCTACCTGCGTGGGAACGGTCGCAAACAATGCAGCCGTCCCTACTGCGAACCTTGGAACTCATCAGTTCAGCGTCACGGCCACAGATGCCGACGGGAACGACCTCACACAGACGATCACCTACACCGTGGTCGACGTTACGAAGCCGGATGTCACCATCGCCAGTCCTATCGACGGGGGCCAGTTCGATCGGGGCACCACCGTCAACGCCGACTTCGACTGCGCTGATGAGGCGAACGGCTCGGGTATGGACACCTGCATCGGAACGGTTGCCGACGGTTCTGCCATCGACACCTCTACCGCGGGGACCAAGAGCTTCGTTGTCACCGGCGTGGACCAAGCAGGCAACACCCGAACCAGGACGTTCTCCTACCGCGTTATGGACATCACCAAGCCGACGATCACTGTCAACGCACCTCTCGACGGCGCGACGATCGCCCGCCACGAGGTCGTCCTCGCCGACTACTCCTGCTCCGACGAGAACGGTGGCTCTGGCATCGACACGTGCATCGGAACGCTGGCCAAGGGAGCCTTGATCGACGCGTCTGCGATCGGGAGCTACACCTTTTCCGTGACGGCGACAGACAAGGACGGAAACTCTCGCCAAAAGGACGTGAGCTACGAGGTCGTCGACGTGACGGAACCGACGATCAGCTTCTCGGCTCCCCTCGACGGCGACGAGTTCGTACAAGGCGAGAACGTCGTGGCCGATTTCACCTGCTTCGATGAGGCGGGTGGTTCCGGTATCGCCTCCTGCGTCGGCTCCACCGATGACGGGGCACCCATGGAGACGGAAGCCAGCGGCGTCTATTCCCTGAAGGTCACCGCCACCGACATCGCCGGGAACGTCCACTCCGAGACGATCCACTACACCGTTCGCGATGTCACCGCACCGACTATCGAGATCGCGTCACCGATCGATGGGGGGGCGTTCGCCAGAGGTAAGACGGTCAACGCGGGCTTCACGTGCACCGACAACCACGCAGGTTCAGGGATCAAGGTCTGCGAGGGGAGCACCCCGCAGGGGTCGCCCATCGATACCTCGGAGATCGGAAAGCATTTCTTCTCCGTCGACGCGGTCGACGAGTCCGGCAACACGAGCTTCGAGCGAATCTCCTACACCGTCATCGATCTCACCGGTCCGTCGATCTCTATCGACTCGCCTTCGCTGGGTGAGGTGTTTACCCAGGGCTCACTCGTGAAAGCGACCTATTCCTGCGCCGACGACGTCGGCGGGGCCGGCATCGAGAGCTGCGCCGGCCCGGTGGGCAGCGGCGCCTACATAGACACTTCGACGGTGGGCATGCACTCGTTCGAGGTGATCGCCGTCGACCGGGAAGGCAATACTCAGGAGAGCACCGTCACCTATCAGGTGAAACAGGTAGCGGTGAAACTCAGCAACGTGTGGGCGAACGGCCGTAATCGTGTCCTCCACTACAGATTGAGCCGGGATGCAAGCGTGCAGTTGAGCTTCACCCGCCGTTACTTAGGGATGGACATCCGCGCGCGGCCCGGACGTCGTCTCATGACCGTCCAGGGCAACCCGGGCGACAACCTCGTTACCCTGCGCCAGAGGGTGGCCCGGTTCCGGCTCGGCAGCGGTCTGTGGCGCGTGCGCATCGTTGCCACCGACTCCGACGGCAACACAGTGATGGGCCGGACGACGCTCACTCTGCCTTAGTCGGTTTTAGTCAGACTCCCCGCAGCGCCCGGATGATGTCCGGACGCTGCGAGGAGTCCTCCTAGTTAGTTGCTATGCGCTTAGCGCGTGGGGCCCCCGACGATGACCGACGATCAGTCCGGCGGTGCCGCTGGCGAGGATCGCCATTCCAACGATCAACCACTCGAGTTCGAATTGCGTTCCCTGGGAGGGTGCAGGAACCGGAGCCTTTTCCGGAGCACGATCGATCACCGCTACCAGCCCCGCAGGCAACTCGTCGGGGACGAGGTGCTGGATGTTTGCTCGCTCGTCGCCGCCGACGGGCACTTGGCCGGTGGAGAACCGACCGGGGTGGCAGAGCTCGGCGCCCGGCTTCGTCAAGGCCGGATCCCGAGGATCCATCGAGCATCCCTTTTGGCTCGCCGCGGCAACCGAGGTCAGGGCGACCGTCAGCAGGCCGGTAGCGATCGCAACCCTCAGCAGTCCTCTGCGCTTTCTCGTCTTCTCCATCTTGCTCACCTCCTAGAGCCGGTTGGCTCTCGTTCGGATCGCTCTCTTGGCGACCTCGAGTGCAAGCCTGGAGGAGGAGGGTTGAGGACGGTTGGAGGCGTTCTTCAAGCGGTTCTCAAGCGACACGCCCGAGCTTGAACTCAAATGAGCGAGAGCGAGAACGCCCGAGGGGCCTGGCGCCCGGCGGCCCAGGACCCAATACTCGAAAGCATGGGAACCGTTTCGGCCCCCGAAGGCTGGGGCCCAACTAGTGCTTCGGAGGAGGAGCGGGGGACACCTGCGTACGGCGGGAGGATGCAGTTTCGGGTCCTCGGCCCCCTCGAGGTAGACGCGGGAACTCGTTCGATCTCTCTCGGGGGGCCGAAACAGCGAGCGGTCCTCGCTCATCTCTTATTCAGAGCGAACGAGCTTGTGCCTGCCGAGACCTTGATGGATGAGCTTTGGGGAGAAGAGCCTCCGGAGAAGGCTCGGAACATCATCCAGACCTACATCTCCCATCTCCGAAAGGCCCTTGGGCGGGATCGCATCCAGAGTCAGGCACCCGGCTATCGATTGAGTCTCGATTCCTCCGAGCTCGATGCGAGCCGGTTCGACTTACTCGTACGACATGCAAAGAAGACTCTCCCCGTCGACCCCAGCGTCGCCGTCGGCATGTTCGAAGACGCATTGGCGCTGTGGCGTGGACCCGCGCTGGCCGACCTTGCCGATCAGCCCTCGCTGCTCGCCGAGGCCGCCCGCCTCGATGAGCTTCGCCTTGAAGCCCAAGAACACAGGATGGAGGGGCTCCTGGCGAGCGGTGCTCAGTCGCGAGCGATCGGAGAACTAGAGATCTTGCTCACGAGGCATCCATGGAGAGAAAGTCTCTGGGGCTTGCTGATACTCGCTCTCTATCGAGAAGGCCGCCAAGCCGACGCGCTCAACACCTATCAACGAGCCAGAGAGATCCTCGCCGACGAGCTTGGCATCGATCCTTCGCCGGAGCTCATGAGACTTCACGAACGCGTTCTGCAACAGGATCCCAAACTCGATCTGCGTGGGGAGCCGCTGCGCGGGTACCGGCTTCTAGAGAAGATCGACGACGGACCGATCGGGCTTGTCTTTCGTGCGATCCAACCGCACGTCGAACGCGACGTTGCCGTCAAGATCTTCCACGAAGCCATCGCCGCCGATCCTGCGTTCGTCCGTCGCTTCGAACCGAGTGCCCAGGCCGTGGCCGCGCTCGAGCATCCCCACATCTCGCCCGTCTATGACTACTGGCGGGAGCCCGGTCGGGCGTACATCGTCTCCCGTTACCTGCGCGGCGGCAGCCTGCGTGCCCTGGAGGAGAGGGGCGAGTCGCTGGAGCGGGACCGGGCACTGCGCGTGGTCGAACAGGTCGCCCTTGCGCTCGCGTTCGCACATCGCCAGGGTCTGGCCCACGGAAGCGTCCAGTCTTCCAACATCCTCTTCGACGGCGACGGCAACGCGTACGTTGGCGACTTTCGCGTCGGGATCGGACCTGACCCAGATCCTATGGACGACATTCGAGGACTCGCAGGCCTAACAACGCGCCTGCTGCCGAAAGAAGTGTCGTTCACGGAACTTGCCGCGCGTCTCGAACTGGGCGAGGGGGCCCCGGACGCAGATGCGTTCGCCAAGGCTGCCCGCGCCGCTCTCGAACCTGCGGGCGTCGCCGTGCGCGGGCGCTTTGTCGAGCGGAACCCGTACAAGGGTCTTCGAGCGTTCACAGAGGCCGACGCCCGAGACTTCTTTGGGCGCGGCGTCCTCGTGCGGCGCCTCGTTGCTCAGCTGAGGCAAACGGGACCGGGGTCCAGGTTCTTGGCGCTTGTCGGTCCCAGCGGAAGTGGGAAGTCCTCGGTGGTCCGGGCGGGCCTCGTGCCGGCTATGAGAGAAGGCGCCTTGGGGACGCGAGGAGATCCGTTCATCGCCGAGATGTTTCCGGGAATGCACCCGATGGAAGATCTCGAGGGCGCGCTCGTTCGCATCGCGGTGCGTCCGGTGCCTCGGTTGCTCGATCGACTCGAGCAGGGATCTCGAGGATTGCTCGAAGCGATCGACCTCATCGCCCCGGGGGATGCTGAGGTCGTCCTCGTAGTCGACCAGTTCGAGGAGTGCTTCACCCTCACCACGGACGAGTCCGAGCGGGAGCT
>JAXDJP010000356.1:0-6115 GCA_034665645.1 Actinomycetota bacterium
AACCGAAGTGATCGTGACGAATCCGACACGGGGATCTTTGAGCGATTGGATAGCGGTTCCTAAGACCTCGCGCGCGAGTTTCTGGACCCGTTCGGTTCTCTGGCTCATAGATCCTCCAAGGCAACGATCTGAACTTCCCGGTCGACGATCTCTGCGCTGCCCGCTGCCACGCGACCTACCGTCCGCTCGACCTCTTCGAGGACCTCCCGACAGTGAGAGACCGAAGCCGAGATGCAGGAGACCCCGAGAGCCGCACGTTGCCACAACTCTTGGTGGTCGACTTCGGCGATGGCGACGCTGAACTTATTCCTTACGTTCTGCGTTACGGAACGCAGCACCTGTCGCTTGTCCTTGAGTGAACGGCTGGCAGGGATGAAGAGGTCGAAACGCGCTACCCCTATGAACATCGACGAATCCTACGAGGGCGCTCGCACGGAGTCGCCCTAGCGACTCACCTCTTTTATCTCGAACGCCTGGATCAGGTCGCCGTCTTTGATGTCCTGGAACCCCTCGAGCCCGATACCGCACTCGAAGCCGGCCGCAACCTCACGAGCGTCGTCCTTGAATCGCCGCAGCGACGCGATCGTCGTCTCGTACACAACCGTTCCGTCCCGCACGAGACGGGCTTTGGCGTTTCGTCGGATCACGCCGTCGAGCACCATGCAACCTGCGATCACGCCGAGGCGAGGAACGCGGAACGTGGCCCGTACTTCGGCCTGCCCGAGCGCGGTCTCTCGAAGCTCGGGTCCCAGGAGACCCCGCGCCGCGTTCTCGATGTCTTGCACCGCCTGGTAGATGATCCGATAGGTCCGGAGGTCGACGCCGGCCTCTTCGGCCATCGGGCGAGCTTGTGCATTCGCCACCACGTTGAATCCGATGACGATGGCGTTCGACGCTTGCGCAAGAGTCACGTCGTTCTCGGTGATACCTCCAACACCCCGTCTGATGATGTTGATCTTGACGAGCGTTTGATCGAGTTTCGACAATTGGTCGGCGAGGGCCTCGACCGACCCCTGAGCGTCCGCTTTCAAGAGCACGTTCAGCTCCGGAGTCTCTCCCTCTTGGGTGGCGGCGAGGAGCGACATGAGCGAAACACCTCGGTTGGAAACGATCTCGGCCTCGCGACGGTGATGCTCGCGCTCGCCGGCGAGATCGCGAGCCTCGCGTTCGTCGTCGAGCACCCTGAACTCATCTCCGGCCTGCGGGACCGATTGCCATCCGAGCACCTGCACCGGCTGGCCGGGAGCCGCCTCATCCACCTGTTCGCCGTGCTCGTCCTGCATGGCTCGAACGCGACCCCAGGCCGCTCCGGCGATTATCGGATCGCCGGCGTAAAGCGTCCCGCGTTTCACGAGCACCGTCGCGATCGGACCCCGGCCCTTGTCTAGATGTGCCTCGATGACTATGCCGCGGGCGTATGCCTTGGCATTGGCCTTCAGATCTAGTTGCACGTCCGCCGTCAGCAGCAACATCTCGAGCAAGCCATCGAGGTTCGTTCGTTGTTTCGCCGAGACGTCCACGAAGATCGTGTCGCCTCCCCACTCCTCCGGAAGGAGACCGCGGTCGGCGAGTTGCTGCCTTACGCGCGCGGGGTCGGCTTCCGGCTTGTCGATCTTGTTGACGGCAACGACGATCGGGACGTTTGCGGCTTTGGCGTGGTCGAGCGCCTCGAGCGTTTGCGGCATCACTCCGTCGTCGGCCGCTACAACCAGAACGGCGATGTCGGTGACTTGCGCACCTCGGGCACGCATCGCGGTGAAAGCTTCGTGGCCCGGAGTGTCGATGAAGGTGATCTCGCGATCGCCGGCATGGATCCTGTACGCACCGATGTGTTGCGTGATGCCGCCGGCCTCGCCGGCCGCGACGTCGGTCTTGCGGATAGCGTCGAGGATCGCGGTTTTACCGTGATCGACGTGCCCCATGACGGTGACGACGGGGGGCCTCGTGACGAGCTCGACCTCTTCGTCCTCCTCCGCCTCGGCGAGTAGCGCTTCCTCGGCCTCTTCCTGCTCGGGGTCGATCACCTGAACCTTGGCGCCCAGTTCGTCGGCCACGAGCAGCACGGCGTCGTCGCTCATCGATTGCGTGACGGTGACCATTTCCCCCATGCCGATCAGAACCTTGACGATCTCGGCCGGAGCGCGATCGATCTTCTCGGCGAAGTCCTTGACGGTGATCCCGCGGTGCACCTTGATCCCGCCGGTCTTGGCGGGAGCCGGGGCTGCAGCCGGAGCTTGCTGCTGAGCGGCCGGGGCGATCGCCGCGGGGGCGACGGCCTTTTCGGGCGCGGGCGTGGGGGCCGGAGCTTTCTGCGGAGCGGGCTTCGGCGCCGGCTTCGGTGCAGCAGGGGTGGGCTTCGGCGCAGCAGCAGCCGGAGCGCTCTTCGTCGCGGCGGGAGCTTTCGTTTCGGTCGCAGCACTCTTGGGGGCCGGAGCCTTCGCCGCGGGAGCCTTCGCCGCGGGAGCCTTCCCTGCGGTCGTCTTGGGAGAAGCGGCCTTTGACGCCGTCGTCTTCGCGGCAGGCGACTTGGCGGTCGTTTTCTTGGCGGTGGACTTCTTCGGAGTGGCGGCGGCCCCATTCGGGGACAGATCGGCGCGCCGGCGCGCGGCGACCGGCTCCTCGACCGTCGAGGCATGGCTCTTTACGGTTTCCCCGATCTTCTCGAGGTGAGCCAGCACCTCCTTGGAGGTGAGTCCCAGCTCCTTAGCTATCTCATGAACCCTGGGCTTCGCCATCGTTTCCTTCCCGTTCCCTTCGCATCCTCTCCAGCAGCTCCTCCTCTAAAGCAGCCGGGAGAGGCCCTTCGAACCGCAACATCTTCTGCAATCCGCCCTTCAGCGCCCGCTCGACGCAACCGGGCCGGGGGCAGATGTAAGCGCCGCGCCCCGGAACCGCCCCTCGAGGGCCGGGATCGATCGAGATCGTTCCGTCGGCCCTATGGACGACCCTGGTCAAAGCTTCCTGCGGCAAGCGGGTACGACAGCCTGCGCAGGTCCGCGTCGGCACTCCAGTAATCCTATTCGGCTGCGCTCACCTCGGCCTCCGCTGGTTTAACCGTTTCGGCCTCGGCGGGTTCCGCTTCCTTGCGCATCTGGGATTCGGACTTGATATCGACGCGCAAGCCGGTCAGTCTCGCCGCGAGCCTGGCGTTCTGCCCCTCCTTGCCGATGGCGAGCGAGAGCTGGTAGTCGGGGACGATCACCAGCGCGGTCTCACCGTCGTCCTGCAGTCGAACCTCTTTGACCTTCGCCGGTGATAACGCATTGGCGACGAACTCGGCCATATCGTCCGAAGCCTTGATTATGTCGATCTTCTCGCCGCGCAACTCGTTCATCACCATGCGAACGCGTGAGCCCTTAGCTCCGACGCAAGCTCCCACCGGGTCGACATTGCGATCGTTGGAGATGACCGCGATCTTCGAACGATGGCCGGGCTCGCGAGCGACCGCACGGATGTCGACGATGCCGTCGAGGATCTCGGGTACCTCGAGCTCGAATAGACGCTTGATAAGCCCCGGGTGGGTACGCGACACGATGATCTGGGGGCCGCGCGCCGATTTGCGAACCTCGACGATGTAGGCCTTTAGGCGAGCGCCGTGCTCGTAGCGCTCGTGTGGGATCTGCTCGGAAGGAGGCATGAGAGCCTCGGTCTTGCCGAGGTCGAGGATCGTGTAACGGTGATCCTGCTGCTGCACGATCCCCGTAACGATGTCCCCCTCGCGGCCGGCGTACTCGCCGAAGGTTATGTCCCGCTCGGCCTCACGAAGCCTCTGCAGGATCACCTGCTTCGCGGTTTGAGCAGCGATACGGCCGAAGTCCTCGGGCGTGTCAACCCACTCTTTGACAAGAGTGACCTCGTCGGTCTCGGGATCTATCTCAACGTCTTGAGCGAAGACGGTGACGTCCCCGGTGTCGCGGTCGATCACCGAGCGCGCCTGTCTCGTCTCGTCGGCGTTCGTCACCTTTAGATATGCGGAGGCAAGAGCCCTCTCGATCGCCTCGACGAGGGTTTCGTACGAGATCCCCCGCTCGCGCTCAAGCTCGCGCAGTGACTCCATGGGGATATTCATCGTCCGTACCTCCTAAACATCGTTACTGCGTGCTGGTGCTCTGTCGTCCTGCGGCCGGCCCCTACCACTCGAAGACCGTCCTTGCCGACTTGATCTGGTCGAGCGGTACCTCGACCGTGTCGCCGTTCGAGACCTTGATCGCGACCGCGTCGTCGTCGGCGCTCTCGATGACCCCATCGATCCGGTGACTGTCCCCGACCAACCTCTCCCTCGTCTTGATGGTCGCCTTCGCGCCGACCGACAGTTGAAAGTGCTCGAGGGACTTGAGCGTGCGCTCGAGGCCGGGTGACGAGACCTCTAGCGTGTAGCGACCGGTTAGTGGGTCCTCTAGGTCGAGACCCCGCGATATCTCCTCGGACACCTGTGCGACGGTGTCCAGATCGATCCCCCCGTCTTTATCGACCAGCACCCGGACCACCATGCGGCCCGGTTGCCCGGTCATCTCCACATCCCACAGCCTGAGAGACCGCCTGAGGGTCACCGCTTCGGCGAGGCTTTGCACCTCTTCGAGCGCGCCCATGGCCATCCTTCCTGCCTTCTCAACAATGAAGCCCCTCACGGAGGGGCCTCGGGGCGTTTCTAGTCCTCAATTTCCGTCAAACGTGCTGCTCAGGGCAACTTTTGAAGATTACCACAGCGGGCAAACCACCCTCTTGGCACTCGGGTACGGTTGCGTCTCACGTAAACGACGCCTCGGGAGGATCGAGATGGCTAAGAAAGGTCGCAAGAGAAGGGCCCGCAAGAAGAACAAGGCGAACCACGGGAAGCGCCCAAACGCCTAGCTTGGTCTAGTTGTCGGCGGGAGTCCCCATCCCGATTGTCATCACCGGAGCCCGGCGAGCGGCGCCCTTCAGGATCGTCACCTCACCGGCTTCCGGCGAACCCGCTGCCCTGATCTCGGCGGCTACGCGCTCGGCTTCTTTAAGGAGTGCCTCCACCAGCTGATCGTGCGGCACCCACCCGATCTGTTTGCCCTTCGAGAACAGGAGCCCGCGGCCGGGGCCGGCCGCGATGCCGATGTCGGCGTCCTTCGCTTCTCCGGGGCCGTTCACCTCGCAGCCCATGACCGCGATCTGCATCGGAGGAAGGTCCATCTTCTCGATGGCAGCCTCGACCTCGTTCGCCAGCGCGAACACGTCGAGCTCCGCTCGTCCACACGACGGGCACGCGACGAAATCGAATGAGTCCTGGCGGATCCCCAGCGACTGCAGGATCTGCTTGCCGGCCTTGACCTCTTCCACGGGATCGGCGGTAAGCGAAACCCTGATCGTGTCGCCTATCCCCTCTGCGAGGAGCGTGCCGATCCCGATAGCGGATTTGACTATCCCCTGCTTCGGGGTGCCCGCCTCGGTGACGCCGAGGTGCAAGGGGACGTCGGTCTTAGACGCGAGCAATCGGTAAGCCGCGATCATCTCGGCGACGTTTTGATGTTTCACCGAGACCTTCACATCGGTGAATCCGTGTTGCTCGAGCAACCCGATCTCGTAGAGCGCGCTCTCGACCAACGCTTCTGCGGTTGGTCGTCCGTACTTCTCCACGAGCTTCTTGTCGAGCGACCCGGCGTTGACACCGATCCTGATCGGGATGCCCCGCTCCTTGGCCGCGTCCGCGACCTCTTTGATGTGCAGCGGGTTGCGCATGTTGCCCGGATTCAGGCGGAGACCGTGAACTCCGGCCTCGATCGCCAGCATCGCCAAGCGAACCGAGAAGTGGATGTCCGCGATGATCGGAACCCCACCTTCTTTGGCGATCGTGGGCAGCGCCAACGCGTCGCCCTCGTGCGGCACCGCCACGCGGACGATGTCGGCACCTTGCGTGGCGAGCTCGTGAACCTGGATCAAAGTTGCTTGGACGTCATCGGTCTTCGTTGTCGTCATCGACTGGATCGAGATCGGGGCGTCGCCGCCCACCGCCACGGGGCCTACGTGAACCTGCCGGCTCTTGCGCCGCGGATAGGACGTGGGGGCCGTCATCAGAACGGCACCTTTATGGGACGCGCGAGGTCGAGGTATAGGACGGCGATGAACAGGATCACGAAGAACGAGA
>JAXDJP010000357.1:0-6730 GCA_034665645.1 Actinomycetota bacterium
GATCCCACCGATGGTCTGGATCACCCGCCCGGTTTTCGGGTTCATCACCCGGACGGCCGCAGGGGAAGACCCACTCGGCCCCCAAGATGCCGACACGAGCGACCCGTCGGCGCTGAAGGACGGACCCCAGACGTCGGCTTTACCGGCGTACTCCGAGATGCGCTCCCCATCCCTGGGGTTCCAGATCACCAACTTCCCGTCATCGCCGCCGGTCGCGAGCATTGACCCGTCAGGAGAAAAGCCGACATCGTTCAGGTCGACGTCGTGACCGTGCCACTTCTGCACGCTTTCGCCGGTCGCTGCATCTCGGATGTCGATAGTGCCGGTGTTCTCCGGCCCCTCGGTCACGAACACCCCCTTGGGGCTCCAATCGAGAGCACCCCCCAGGCCCGGCACCGATGAGACGATCCGCGCTGCACCAACGGCTCGGTGGAGCGCCTCCGTGGCATTGGCGAGTAGGCCGGCATCATCGGTTCCCGCGCGCTCGACCGCTTCCTTCGCTAAGAGGATGCTCAACTCCGGATCGACCTGGAGATTGGCCAGCGCTGCGGAAGCGAGTTCGCGCGATTCCGCTGCACGGGCCTGTCTCTCGGCCTTCCGTTGCTGGGAAAAGGCGAAAACGGTGACCCCCCCTGCGACGATCGCTGCGACGGCCATCACTGCGACCAGCGCCCGGAGTCGACGCATAGAGCGGCGCTCTAGTTCTCGCTCTCGAACCACTCGCGCCTCTTCGTCTGCTTCTCGTCGCTGGTTCTCCTGGATGGATGCCTCTAAGAAGTCGCGCTCCTCCTGGGTGATGGCGACGTCGGAGCTTTCCCGCCATGCCGTCAGTTGCGTGAGGCGCGATCCGCGTAAGAGGAACGAAGATTCCCGGCCTTCGTCGTTCCATTCGCGGGCCGCAGCGGCGAGTCGTCGTTGGGCGCGGATGTCTTCGCTCGCGGCTTCGAGCCAGCCGCGCAAACGCGGCCATTCGACCAACAGAGCTTCGTGCGCTACCTCGATCGTTGACCTGCCGCTCGCGGGATCGCGATCGAACGAGAGTAGGCGAGCCGTGCCGAAGGTCTCGGTCGCCGAGCTCATCGTTTCTCGGTCTCCGATCGAAAGGATCTCGTCCTGTGCCACCCTGCGGCGCGTTACTCCGATCTCCTCGGAGGCCGCCAATCTAAGGAACAACTGGCGAACGGCATCCTGCGACTCCTGTTCTAGACCGACGTACAAAGCCTCCGCCCGGCGCACAAGCGCACCGGACACGCCGCCGACCTCCCGGTACGCCTCGAGCGTCAAGGTTGTTCCGCGCCGGTGGTCGAACAACTCCGTGAGTGCGTATTGCAGAAGAGGAAGAGACCCCGGCTGATCGTTCACGTCCGCCAGGACCTGCGCGACGAGCCCCTTCTCGAGGGACGCTCCGGCACGTTCCGCGGGGGCCGAGATCGCTCGCTCCAATTCCTGTGCCGACAGTCCGGTCACCGTTTGGGTCCGTGCGCCAACGAGGTCCCCGAACTCTCGGTAGAGGAGCGGCTTGTCGTAGAAGTCCGCCCGCAGGGTCACGATGATCCGAAGGCGGGAGGCGGGATCGAGGACGGTCGCGGTGAGGTCGTCGAGGAAGCGCCGCCGCAGGGGCTCATCTTCGACGAGGGTGAAGAGCTCCTCGAACTGGTCGACCACCAGTAGTAGCTCCGAGCCATCGTCTGGAAGCGCGCCACGGATCGCGCTTAGCGCGGCGGCGGCGCCTCCCTGTGCCGTCATGGGGGGCACCCCGGCTACCGTCAGGGCCGCCGAGAGTTCCGCATAAGGATCCTGCCCCGGCACCATCACCGCGATGGGGCAGCGCGCTCCATTCGTCAATGCGCCTCGGCGCACGGCCGGGACGACCCCGGCGCGAACGGCCGACGACTTGCCGCTGCCGCTGGGACCGACCACCGCCAAGAACCTCGAGCCGGTGCTCGAGTCGGAGAACCGCTTCAGGATCGTGTCGACGAGTGCTTCGCGTCCGAAGAAATCCGATGCGTCCGATTCATCGAAGGCCCGCAGGCCCTTGTAAGGGTTCGCGGCTTCCGCCACGACTTTGATGACGTGTACCGGTTCGGGCATTCCCTTAAGAGTCATCGGGCCTTGATCGAGGAAGCGAGCACCGCCGACCCTCCGAGCGAGGTGCACAACTTCTTGGCTGGCGAGGACCTCTCCGGGAGAGGCGAGCGAGCAGAGCCTCGCCGCGACGTTCAAGGGGGCGCCGCGATACCCATCGCCGACGGGGACCGCCTCGCCGGCGTCCAACCCGATCCCCACCAGCAGAGGCAGGCTGGGGTCCAGCGCCGACTCTTCGAGGAAGCGTGACTGGAGATCGACGGCAGCCTTCAGTGCCTGCCGCGGAGAACCGAAAACGGCGAGGGCCTCGTCACCGCGGAGCTCGATGACCGAGCCGCCGGCGGCCTCCACCTGACTTTGGGTGATGGAGGCGAATCTCGTGGCGAGCCGGGCCGCGGCCTCGTCTCCACGATCCTGGGTGAACTTGGTGTACCCGCGCACGTCCGCGATAAGGAAGATCTTGATCTCCGAGCCCGCCTGTTCGGAAGCGGGTCGGATCGGATCGACGCCCTCGATCTCCGATTCGGTCAAGATTGGCTCCCCGGCGGCATTCGCTCCAGTATGGAGAATCGCGCTTCGGGTTTCGACCCCCTCGCCCTTCTTTGGTCTCCATCGCAAGTTGTCTCAACCCGTGCCACACCTGGGCGCCTCGTCTGGTGGAGGAGATGTCCCGCCCGCCCGCCGCTACGGACGGTGCCGACCTTCCTGATGAGCGAACACGCCTGTCCTTCCATTCCTTTCGCCGGCTCTTGGATTTCGCAAACTCGGTGTTCTTGCTACCTGATGTTCGAAAAGCGAGCACCAGGTAGATATGAATGCTGTTTCTCGTTTCTTGCAGGTAAGAAGCGCGACGGCCGTCGATTCGGGCATGCTCTTTAGATGCCGACACATCTAGCGCTTCTACGAGGGGTCAATCTCGGTGCGCGCAACAAGGTGCCGATGAAGGAGCTCAAACCTCTGCTCGAGGAGCTCGGTTACGAGAACGTGCGCACCTACATCCAAAGCGGCAACGTCGTCTTCGACGCTCCCGCTTCCAAGGGTCTGGGGACCGAGATCGAGAAGGCGATATCGAAGGCCTTCGATCTCGACATCCCGGTGGTCATGCGAAGCCGCGCGCAGTTGAAGCGAGTGAGTGACGGAAATCCGTTCCTCACGAAGGATGCGGACACCGCTACGTTGCACGTCATGTTCCTGGCCGAGAAGGCGAAGGCCGCCGCGATCAAGACCTTGGACCCCGACCGCTCGCCTCCCGATGAGTTCGCGGTTAAGGGAACCGAGGTGTACCTGCGGTATCCGAACGGACTGGGTCGTTCGAAGCTGAGCGCCGGCTACATCGAGAAGAAACTCGGTGTCCGCGGCACGGTAAGGAATTGGAGGACCGTGACGAAGTTGCTCGAGATGATGAACGAGTAGTCCTCCGGCCCGCACGAAAAGTCGCACGAGACCGGAGGACCGATACTCCTATGGCGTTTCGCAGTCGCTCTGGAACTCCCCTTCGACGCAGGAGTCGCCTCCCGGCCCCCCGTCGAGAACGTCGGCGCCTTCACCACCGCGTAGGTCGTCGTCCCCTGCATGGCCTTCGAGGATGTCGTCTCCAGCGCGCCCATCGAGCAAGTTGTTGCCGTCGTCGCCACGCAGGTAATCGCTGAGCTGAGATCCCACGATCCCCTCGATCCCCACGAGCGTGTCGTTCCCGTCGCCTTGCGCAAAGCCCGCTGCAAGATCTGCGGTGATCGGGCGCTCCGATGATCCGTATGAGGCGAGGTCGAAGCCGTCCCCTCCGTCCATCGCATCGAAGCCCCGGCCTCCGTCGATGACGTCGTCCCCGCCGCCACCGGAGATGCGGTCGAGACCGCGAAGCCCCGAGAGGATATTGACGTTGTCGTCGCCGATCAGTTCGTCGTGGAAGTCCGTGCCGATGAGGTTCTCGACCTGGGTGATCGAGTCGTCGCCCGAGGCCGAACCAGATGCGGTACCGGCCACGAGATCGGCGCTCACCGCCGCACGTGCTGTCTCGTAAGTCACGAGGTCAGAGCCGTCACCGCCGTCGTAAGAGTCGTCTCCCCGGCCGTCCCGCACGATGTCGTCACCTGCGCCTGCGTGTACCTCGTCCCCCGATCCGCCCGGAACGATCATGTCGGCATCGTCGCCGCCGTCAAGGAGATCCACACTCGACCTGCCGAACAGTGTGTCTTCACCTGCGCTACCGGAAAGCGAGTCCTCGCCGCGTCCACCATCCATCAGATCCTCACCGCCGCTACCTTCGAGCGTGTCGTCGCCGATGTTGCCGAGGATGCGGTTGTCGAGGTCGTTTCCCGCCAACGTGTCGTCGAAGATGCTTCCCCGGAGGTTTTCGACGTTCGCGATCGAGTCGGTGCCTTGCCCGGTCCCCGTGCCCGCTCCAAGGTCGACCGTCACGGGGTTCGCCGCGTAGTTGTACTCGAGCGCATCGATCCCGGTCCCGCCGTCGAACGAGTCGTCGCCGTTGTTGCCGAGGACCGTGTCGTTCCCTGCCCCAGTGGCGACCGTGTCGTTGCCGGCTATGCCGTTGACCTCGTTCTCCTCGTCATCACCGGTGATCGTGTCGTCGAACCCAGACCCCACCACGTCCTCGATGCGAAGCAACGTGTCGGTTCCCTCACCGGTGGCGGTACCGGCCGCTAGGTTCACTTGCACCGCGGATTCCGCGCCTGAGAAATCGACCTCGTCGGTTGCGTCTAACAACTTGCCTTCGAAATCGAGGTCGGTGGGCGAGCCACCGTCGATGAGGTCGTCGCCCGGCCCCCCGCTCAAGTGGTCCACGTAGTTCGAGTCCCTGAGATTGTTAAGTCCTCCTCGAAGTACGTCGTCCCCGCCGCGGCCGCGCAGCACGTCTTCACCCGCGCCACCGAGGATCGTGTTCTCGGATGCGTCGCCGGTGATCACGTCTCTCCCGTTGCTGCCGGTTACGTCCTCGATGTTTTTCACGGAGTCGCTTCCGAAACCGAGCGCGGTTTGGCTCAGTAGGTTGACGACCATCGGACGCCCGCTGCGGCTGTAGTCGATCTCGTCACGCCCACCCTCTCCGTCGATGGTGTCGTCGCCGTCGTCCGCGACGAACACGTCGTCACCGTTCCCGCCCCGGACGTCGTCCTTGCCGGCCCCCGCCGTGAACCAGTTGTCCGCAGCGTCTCCGACGATCACGTCGGCGAAGTGACTGTCGAGCTCTATGCCCTCGACGGCGATCAGCGTGTCGTGCCCGTCGCCGTCGGCTGTGCCTGCGGGAAGGTTCACATCCATGGGATCGCCCGTCTCCGGATGCGTCCAGAAGTGAGCCGTGTCGCTACCGTCTCCGCCGTCGAGCGCGTCGTCCCAGCGCTTCGGCGGATCGATGCAACTGCACGGGTCGTCGCCGGTTAAGTCGTCGTTGCCGGCGTCGCCGCTCAAAGCGTCGTCCTCCTTGCCCCCTCGCAGAACGTCGTTCCCGGTTCCCCCCGAAAGGCGATCGGAGTCGTTCGACCCCGTGAGCTGATCGTTGCCATCGTCACCGTCGAGGGCGTCTGCGCCCTCGCCACCTTCGAGGAAGTCGTCGTTCGCCCCACCCGAAAGTGAGTCGTCGCCGTCGTCTCCATTGAGGAAGTCATCGTCGAAGCCTCCGAACAGACGATCCTCGCCGTCGCCACCGGAGAGCGAATCGTTTCCCTCGTCGCCTTGCAGGACGTCTTCTCCGAGGTCGCCGTTCAGGTTGTCGGACTCCAACCCGCCCGCGATCGTGTCGTCGCCTTCGTCGCCGGTGATGGTGTCGTGATTCGCCCCACCGTCGATGCGGTCGTCTCCGCCGCCGCCGCAGATCGTGTCGGACTCGGCGAGGCCGTCGATGCGGTCGTCTCCGCCCAACCCCGCGATGACGTCCTTCTTGGAAGTTCCGACCAGTCGGTCTGGTCCCTCGGTGCCCACGATCGTCGCGGTCCTACCGAAACAGGACGGCGCCGCCATGGCGGTCGGCGCGAGCACAAGTACGAGAAGCATTCCGAGAACCAAAGCCAAAAACTTGCGTGTCATGTGATTCCTCCTGCAGGTTGCGTCTACGGCACGGCCTCTCCGCGCCTAGTCACACGATCCGCCAACTCAGGCGGGAGTTCTGCGTAGAAATACGCAACCGAGGGTGGCTTTCTGAACGATCTTTGCGTTGAGGGATTTCAACATCAGAGGTCTACCGGGCTATTGCCCCGATGCCGGCACAGATATCGAATTCAAGGACGAAGTCCGACTTTCTGGGGAGGTCTGATGGAAAAGCCGCGTTTCTTGCGTGTTGCATTTGCCATTTCGTTGGTAGTGATCCTGATCGCAGGAGCCGCTCCAGCGTTCGCGGGTCCTCTATCCACTCGCACGGGAGTCCATGCCGGCGACGACCCCGAACCCGAGGAAGAGTGCGAGGGTCACGACCCGGGCGACCACGACCCCGGGCATACCGAGGGCGATGGAGAAGAACACACCGGTCACGAGGACGATGGCG
Organism: Actinomycetota bacterium; assembly: GCA_034665645.1. GTDB lineage: Bacteria > Actinomycetota > CADDZG01 > CADDZG01 > WHSQ01 > JAUJNU01. The sequence continues at coordinate 6,581 of JAXDJP010000357.1, forward strand.
ACTGTGATTCGGACGGGGACGGGATCCTCGACGACGTCGACAACTGCCCCGACGTAGCGAACGCCGACCAAGCCGACCTCGACGGGGACGGGATCGGCGACGCATGCGACGACGACGTCGACGGCGACGGGATCTTGAATCCCGACGACA
>JAXDJP010000358.1:0-3990 GCA_034665645.1 Actinomycetota bacterium
CCACTCGAGATCGTCGGTGAAGGTGCTTCGGGAGAAGCGTGCAGCGACGGAGTTTGCGACCCCGCTTGATGGGCGACTCGCGTTAGTCGAAGAGCTCCAGCGCGCGGTCGGGGGGCCTTCCGATCACCGCTCGATCTCCTCGGATGATGATCGATCGCTGGATCAGGATCGGATGCGCAACTAACGCGTCAAGCAGCTCGTCCCTCTCGGCCCTACGCAGCCCAAGTTCCCGATACTGCGGTTCGTTCACGCGCATCATCTCGCGCGGATCGTCGATCCCGAGGAGCTTCATCACGCGCTCGAGCTGCTCTCTGGTGGGAGTCTGCTCCAGGTAACGCACGTAATCGGCGTCCACACCTCGTTCCTCGAGCAAGCCGCGAACCGTTCGACATTTCGAACACGAAGGGTTGAAGAGAACCTGAACGTCCGCCCCTGATGCTTTGTCTTGGCTCATCGAGGCCTAGCCGTCGACCGACGCGGGCTTACCTGCGAATCCTCTCAAGCCTTTGAACTTGCGACCACGAAACTCCAGCATCGGGCGGAACGAGAACCTGCGCATCATCTGCCCCCTCTCAAGTCGTCGTCGGAGCGGCTACCTGCTCCCTGGGAAATCTAACACCAAATATTCTTAGCGTAAGAAACAGAGCCCCTTCGCTAGGGTTCCGGTACTTAGGCCCGGGTCCAGCGGCCCGACGTGCGTTGATCGTTCGCGAAGAAAGGGGGGTGAACCGCCCTCCAGCGCCGAATGAACGGTGGGAGCGATCGAGCGAGGGGAGAGCGTGATGCGCGACGAGAACGAGGTCCGAGGTGGGCAGGGGAGAGAGGTTCTGACGCGGGTCGTTGTTGCCTCGCTCCTGGTCACTGTGGTGGTCGTCCTGCTTTTGGCCGTGTTGCTGAGACCGGTGATCGAGTCATCTGCAGAGAACGCGGCAGAGGACGCGGTCCAGACGCCTCTCGATCGCGCCGAGGCACAGATCGCCGGGCTGGCCAAGAAAGTAGGTGCGAAGCCGCCGGCCGCGCTTACCGGTGGCGGCGGAGAATCTTCCGTCAGGCCTGCCGACGGGCGTCTCGAGATCGGGGGCACCGAGAGGCTCTCTGTGTCTGAGGGACAAACGCTGCTCGTCACCGATCTCATCCTCGAGAACCCAGAAGGCGCATCCGGGAACATGACGCTTAGTCGCGGCGAGACTCCTCTTCTGAAGGTGAAGCTCGATAACTTCCGCGACCTCGACTACCACTTCGTTTCTCCGATCGTGATCGGCGCAGGTGACGAACTCGTGCTTGCGGCCGACTGTGCGGGCGGAGGCTCCTGCACGCCGGCCGTCTTCTACGTTGGTTCGTTCGAAAAGGAATGAAACGCACCGGTCGTTCCGAAAGGGCCGGAAGGAACGCTTTCCTTTGTTTGTTGCTGGTGAGCGCGTTGACCGTGCCCGCCTTCGCGCAGTCATCCTCCTCGATCACGATCCAGCCTGATTGTGGTCCGGAGACGACGGGACAATCAGACGAACCGCACTACGAGATCACCGTCAACGGCAGCGGCTTCGAAGCGGACAAGGACGTCGAGATCAACTTCGCCGGTGAACGACAGGACGACCCCAATCAACAAGACGTGGTCGCGGATCAATCGGGGAACTTCAGCACGACGATCCGACCCACGCGTCGCTCGGCGGGCAGCTACGACGTTGAAGCATTGCAGCGGCATGGGGAAGGTTCGGTCTCGTCGCGTTCAACGACCGTGTTTACGGTCCCTTGTCCGGAATCAACCACGACGACCACCGAGCCGTCCCAAGAGCCCTCGCCCCCTACGACCACGACCCAGCCCGGTCAGGAGCCCTCGCCGAGTCCTTCTCCCACCAAGAAGCCCGGCCATAAGAAGAAGGAGAAGAACGATCAACATCACCGGTTCAAGCCTCACCTCTCTTTCGGGTCGTCCGTCGCAACTCCCGGATCCGTAGTCGAAGTCACAGGACGCGGCTTTCCCAAGGGGAAGAAACTCTTGCTTGACTGGAACGTGGGGGCCGGTTCCCTGCGGACAAAGGCGAACGCGAGGGGACGGTTCAAGGTAGGCATGCTCGTCTTCCCAAACGACTTGCTCGGTCCTCGCCGCTTGGTGGTTACGGGGCGTCGCTTCGAAAAGATGCGGGTGAAGTTCCTCGTCGTTCCCGGAACGGCCGCCCCCCCAGATTTCTCGAATCGTTAAGGAGTCCGCTCCGCAAGGTTCCTTAACCCTTCCTCATCTCGCCCTCATCAATCTCTCATCTGCACTGTGATGCCCTGTCATCAAATCCAGGCTGTCAAGGAGGAAGCGTTGGGACAGGCATCGGTTGTTGGGACGGGGATCGAGGCGTCAGATCGGGTCGCCATGAAGCGGATGCTGAACAAGGTTCCCGAGGTCACGATCTTCTTTTGGATCATCAAGGTCATGGCTACGACGGTGGGGGAGACCGCAGCCGATTTCCTTGGCATCAATCTCAATCTGGGACTAACGAATACCACCTACATAATGTCGGGCCTTCTGGCCGTCGCTCTCGTCTTTCAATTCAGGGCACGGAAGTACGTTCCGGGGATCTATTGGCTGGCCGTCGTGCTGATCAGCATCGTTGGAACCTTGGTCACCGACAACTTGGTGGACAACCTGGGCGTCCCGCTACAGACCACGACCATCGTCTTCTCGATCGCCCTCGCCGTGACCTTCGCCGTTTGGTACGTCAACGAGAAGACGTTGTCCATCCACACGATCTATACGACGAAGCGCGAGGCCTTCTATTGGCTCGCCATCCTGTTCACGTTCGCTCTTGGCACGGCCGCAGGAGATCTAGTGGCGGAAAGTCTCAACTGGGGCTACCTCCTTTCCGGCCTCCTATTCGCGTCGTTGATCGCACTCGTTGCGTTCTTGCACTTCAACCTGCGAGTTATCGGGGGTGTCCTGGCCTTCTGGATCGCGTACATCTTGACGCGCCCCTTGGGCGCGTCGTTCGGCGATCTCTTATCGCAGAATCGGGACGCCGGCGGACTCGGTCTCGGGACCGTGGGGACGAGTGCCGTATTCCTGCTGACCATCCTGGGCGTCGTCATCTATCTGAGCGTTACGCGTAAGGATCAGACGCCCGTGGGCGATGGAGACTGCGTAGCCTCCCCTATGGCACTGCGCGGGGAATCCTGATGAGTGTGCTTGAGAGTTGGCGCTCGCAGCCGTACTCGTTGCGGCTCCTACGCGGATTCCTCGGGATCACGTTCACGTACGCGGGAGTCCAGAAGTTGAGTGACCCTGGCTTTCTGTCGGCTTCGAGCCCGACGTACATCGGCACGCAGCTGACCGGGTTCGCGCGGGGAAGTCCCATCGCGTGGTTACTCCATCCGATGATGCACTTCCCCGTGGCGATCGGTCTTGCGGTGGTCGTTGCAGAGCTTGCGGTAGGGCTGGGCACTCTGATCGGCGTCGCTCCACTCACGATGGCGGTAGGCGGCTCGTTGATCAGCGTGCTTCTGTGGCTGTCGGCAACATGGCACATCCACCCCTATTTCTTAGGATCCGATTCCGTCTACGCAGTCGCATGGGTCGCGTTGGCGATTGGGGTCTGGGAGTTGAGGTCTTCTCGGATCCCCACCCTCGCTGATGCATCCGAGAGTGCAGAAACATCGGTCGATCGCAGGGCGTTCCTTCGAAGCGGCGTCTTGGCGGGAGCGATCGTTGCGATCGGCGCCGCCGCCAAGATTTTCGCGCGAGATTCGTTGCCGGTCGCCGCGCTCGATCAACAGGCTCCTGCAGGGTCTTCAGCTGCGGCGACGCCGAAGGCTCCAACCGTGCAAGGCCAGGAGGTCGCGAACCTCAAGGATCTCGTGATCGGGAAGCCGCAAGGATTCACTGATGCGGGCGGCCAACCTGCCGTAGTCATGAGACTCAGCGACACCGAAGTGGTTGCCTACAGCAGGGTTTGTACGCACGCGGGCTGCATCGTGGATTACGACTCGACTTCCAAGCTCCTCTAC
>JAXDJP010000359.1:0-2915 GCA_034665645.1 Actinomycetota bacterium
GGCCGCGTGTTGGGACTCTGCTGGCCGCCCGAGACATGCGACGCCGCGAAGGATGCGGGAGCCGAGGCCATCGCGGTCGATTGCACCGATCCGATCGCGGTGATGGATTCCGTGGCCGAAAGCCTCGAGGGCGAACTTGCAGATCTCGTCTTCGTCTGCGCGAATGTTGGAGGGTGCGAGGGCGGTGCGATCTTGGCGTGTAAGGAGGAGGGTCGAGTGGTGTTCTTCTCGATGGCCACCTCCTTCACGGCGGCGGCCCTCATCGCGGAGGGCTTGGGAAAGTCCTGCGAGATGACGATCGGCAACGGGTTCGTTCCCGGTCACTCCACTCTCGCTCTGGATCTCGTGCGCAGCGATGCCCGGCTCCTTGAAAGGTTCGGAGGATGACGACGCTCTTCACCGGCGGGCCGGTCCACACCCTTACCTCCGAGCAGGCCGTGTGGGTCCTGGTCGACGGCAACAAGATCAAAGCGACCGGGATGCGCTCGGACATGCCCGATGCAGACGACGTCATCGATCTCGACGGCGCGACGCTGATCCCCGGTTTCTGCGACGCGCACGTTCATCTTCCGGCGACGGGCCTCTACGCGGCGGGGATGGATTTCCGCGAAGAGACGTCGGCCGCGGCGATCGTCACGGCTTTCAGGGGGCGGGCCCAAGACGCGAACGCGCTCCTCTACGGCGGCAATTTCGAGGACCCTCTCGATGAGCCGTTGACGAGACACGAGCTCGACGCGGCGGTGGGCCCCAGGCCGGCGCTCCTGGCGCGCGCCGACATGCATTCGTGCATCGTCTCTAGTGCTCTTCTGGACAAGATCGACGTCGAAGGACTCGAAGGCGTCGATGTCGACGCCGAGGGAACGCTCACCGGTTACCTGCGCGAAAAAGCCGCCGCCGCCGCATGGATGTGGTTCGACTCGAACCTCCCGCGCAAGCAACTGATCGACGCGATCAAAGCCGCTGTGCGACTCGCGTACTCCAAGGGCGTGACGAGGGTTCAAGAGATGTACGTCGTCGAATGGCGAGGTTGGGATGCGCTCGAGATCCTCAGGGAGGCGGTAGAAGACGTCGCACTCGACGTCAGCCCTTACATCGCCACAGAGGATGTCGCCCGCGTCATGCAGATGGGATTCAAGCGGATCGGTGGCGACTACTTCCTCGACGGATCCTTCGGGTCGCACACGGCGTGGCTGGGCGAGGACTACACGAGTGCGCCTCCCGTGGGATCGCCGCCGGCGGGCGTCCGCTATCGCAGCGACGAGGAAGTGCAGGCGTTCTTCGAAGAAGCCCAAGGCGCGGGCCTTCAAGTCGGCGTCCACGCGATCGGCGACGCAGCCATCGAGCAAGCGCTCCGGTGCTGGGAAAGAGTGGCGGAGAAGCGGGGCCTTGGCTCCGTCCGGGCCTTGCGGCATCGCATCGAACACTTCGAGTGCGCGAGCGACGACCACATCGCACGCGCCGCCAAACTCGGGATCGCGGCAAGCGTGCAACCGGCCTTCGACCACTACTGGGGCGGCGAGAACGGTATGTACTCGGAGCGCATCGGATGGGAGCGCGCCCGAAAGATGAACCGCTTCCAGTCGATGCTCGATGCAGGTCTGGTGCTCGGGGCGGGATCGGACTCGACAGTGACGCCCCTCGATCCTTTCCTTCAGATGCGCGCCCTCCGCATGCACCACGTCAAAGAGGAAAGAACGACGGGCATCGACGCGCTTAAGGCTCATACACTCGGCGGGCACGCGTTGACCAGCAGTGAGTCCTACCGCGGGACGCTGGCGCGCGGCATGGTGGCCGATCTCGCGCTCCTCGATCGCGACCCCGTGATGGTGGACCCCGAAGAGATGATGAAAACCGAGGTACTCGGAGCCTGGTGTCTCGGGACGCGCGTCTGGCCGGAAGCCGAGGCGGAGTCCTCGTGAATAACCCGAACGTTTTCGAGCGACCGCTCGGGCGACTGCTTATCGAAACGGACGTCGTCGAGGAATGCCGCGCCCTTGCTGCAGAGATCTCCGAGCCCGTCGAAGAACTCGCTCGCACTCACACGACGGTGTCGATCGAGCGAGCCACGTTGCGGCTCTTCGGCGTCGACGGCGTCGTGGGTGAGGGCACCGAAGCCGAGCCCATCCCGAACCGAGTAGCAGGGGCGATCCGGGACGCGGTCGGCCTCGAGCGGGGCGTCTCGATCCCGTTCTTCGACGCGCTCAGAAGGACGAGCGAGGGGGTGCAGCGGACGGCGGAGATGATCGCCGCGGGCGACATCGTTCCGGCGTGGCCCGATGGGGACGATCTCGCGAGGGTTCGAAGCGGCGCGGCTGCGGCCGGTATCGAGGCCGTCGATCGCATCGCTCTCGCCGAAGATGTGCGTGCGGAGAAGATCGCCACGGTGGGAGACGCCTCGAAACCGTGGTTCTACCTGATCGTCGCCACCGGCAACATCCACGAAGACATCCCGCACGCCCAAGCCGCAGCCCGCAACGGAGCCGACGTCATCGCGGTGATCCGCTCGACCGGACAGTCACTCCTCGACTACGTCCCGTATGGAGCTACCACTGATGGGTTCGCGGGAACCTTCGCGACCCAGGAGAACTTCCGTCTCATGCGCGCGGCGCTGGATGAGGTGGGCGAGGAACTCGGGCGGTACATCAGACTGACGAACTACGCGAGCGGCCTCTGTATGCCGGAGATCGCGGTCATGGCCGCCGCGGAGCGGCTCGACATGATGCTCAACGATTGCATGTACGGGATCATCTTTCGCGACATCAACATGCAGCGCACCTTCATCGACCAGCACTTCTCCCGCATGGTCCATTCGCTCGCCGGGATCGTCATCAACACCGGCGAAGACAACTACCTGACGACCGCCGATGCCGTAGATGCTGCGCACACCGTTCTCGCGTCGCAATTCCTGAACGAGC
>JAXDJP010000360.1:0-11705 GCA_034665645.1 Actinomycetota bacterium
AAGGTTCTCGCCGCCAAGCTTCGGTTGGAGGAAGCCGAAGCGGGCATCGCCGACGCCGAGAAGGCCCTAGCGGGCCTCGCCGACCGCAGAGATGCGCTACAACGAGACCAAGAGCGCGCAGTTGCCCTCACCGACGCCGCTCGCATCGGAGCGGGAGAAGCGGAAGAACTTGCCGCCGAAGCCGAACGGGAGGCCGTGCAGGCCCGAGCGCGACTGGAAGAGGGCGAGCGGCAGCTAACCGCCATGAGGGCACGGGAACGGGATCTCAGCGACCGGCTGGAAGAGCTCTCGCGGCGGCGGAACGAGGCCGAGGTTCGTCGTGCAGAGGTGCGCGCCCGGACCGAGTCGCTCGCCGAGCGGGCCATGGACGAGTGGGGCCTGCAACCCGCGGCGTTGATAGAACTGCCGGGATTTTCAGAAGAGGACGAGGCAACGGCTCGCTCCCGTGTTGAAGAGCTCGATCGCCAGATGAAACGCATGGGGGTCATCAACCCGCGCGCCGCCGAGGAGTACGAAGAACTCGCCGAGCGAGAGAAGTTCCTCGTCGAGCAGATCGACGATCTGCGCGGCTCCCGACGCGACCTGATGAAGGTCGTGCACGAGATCGATGAAACGATCGAGCAGGTCTTCGGTGAAGCGTTCGAGAACGTCGCCGCCGAGTTCCAAGGCGTGTTCCAGCGGTTGTTCCCCGGCGGGCAAGGTGCGGTGAAGCTCACGAACCCCGACGATCTCCTGGGGTCCGGGATCGAGATCGAAGCGCGGCCCCCGGGAAAGAACGTTCGCAAGTTGTCACTCCTGTCGGGCGGCGAGCGTTCCCTGGTGGCGCTGGCTTTCCTTTTCTCGATCTTCCGGTCACACCCGTCGCCTTTCTACCTTCTGGACGAGGTCGAGGCGGCCTTGGACGATTTCAACCTGCAGCGTTTCATCGGCTTGATCCAGGAACTCGAGGAGCGGGCGCAGATCCTCATCGTCACGCACCAGAAGCGCACGATGGAGACGGCGGACGTGCTGTACGGCGTCTCCATGGCCAAGGACGGCGTGTCGCAAGTCGTCGCGAAACGCATGCCGGAGAGGACACCCGCGGGGCTGTAGGTTTGCGGGATGCCTGAGGGAATCCTTCCAGAACTACTCATCTTCGTCGCGCTGATAGCGATCGTCGGGGTCGCGTTCTTCTTCCTCCGTCGCCCGGACACGAAGGAACCCCCCCATCCAACCCGAGCGCCCGCGCCTACCGAGCCGGAGGTCGAGGACACCCTGGTGGAGGCCGATGCCGGCCCCCTCATCGAAACCCCCGTCGCCCCTCCCGCGCGGCCGAGTCTCCGAGAACGACTCACCAAGAGCCGCAAGTTCCTCGCCGATCGCTTAAGCGATGCCTTTGGTGGAGGGGTCGAGGAAGACACTTGGGACGACCTCGAAGCGGCTCTGATCCAGGCAGACATCGGGACCGAGACCGCTACGAAGATCACCACCGACCTGAAGGAACGAGCGCGAGAGCGCAAGGTAACGGAGGTCGACGGCTTGAGAGCGCTCCTTGCAGACGAGCTCGTGAGCCTTTTCGCGAGCGATCGCGACCGGGCTCTCACGTTCGCGCCCGAGGGGACCACGGTGTGGTTGGTCGTCGGCGTTAACGGTACGGGCAAGACCACGACCATCGGCAAACTCGCCCAAGACCTAACGGGGAGAGGGAAGACCGTGGCTCTCGCGGCGGCCGACACGTTTCGCGCTGCCGCCGACGAACAACTGGGCATCTGGGCCGATCGGGCGGGTGCCGAGCTCGTCAAGCATCAACCGGGCGCCGACCCGGGAGCGGTTGCGTTCGATGCGTTCGCTCACGCTCGCGCCAAAGGGCTCGACGTTCTGATCGTCGACACGGCAGGTCGCTTGCACACCAAGACGCCGCTCATGGACGAGCTCTCCAAGGTGAGGAGGGTCATCGAGCGCGAGGGCCAGGTGGACGAAGCCCTCTTGGTCATCGATGCGACGGCCGGGCAGAACGGACTGGTTCAAGCGCGCGAGTTCGCTCAATCGGCCGGGGTCACCGGCGTCGTTCTGAGCAAATTGGACGGCAGCGCGAAAGGTGGCATAGCGCTCGCCATCGAGAACACCCTGGACATCCCGATCAAGCTCATCGGCGTCGGAGAGGGCGTCGATGACCTCGAGCCCTTCGACCCCAAGAGTTTCGTCGACGCGCTCCTGACGTGAAGATCGTAGTTGCGGGGGGCTCCGGGTTCCTCGGTCGTTCCATCGTTCGCGAGCTGATCCGAGGCGGCCACGACGTCACCGTCCTGTCGCGAAAGCCCGACTCGGTAACGAGGATCCAGGAACTGCGTGGAGCGAACGCGACGCGTGGGGACGTGACCGATCCCGGGTCTCTGGCGGGAAGCCTCGAGGGCGCCGATGCCGTGGTCAACTGCGTGCAATTCCCGAATCATCCCGTCGAGGTGCCGCGCAAGGGCCTTACCTACGACCGTTACGACCGCCAGGGAACGGAGAATCTGATCGCGGAGGCGCTCCGCTCGGGAACCAAGAGGTTCCTGTATCTAAGCGGCGCCGGTGCGGATCCCACGAGCGACAAGAGCTGGTACCGGGCCAAAGGGCTGGCCGAAGGAGCGCTTCGCAGCAGCGGCCTCGAGTGGGCGATCGTGCGGCCCTCCTGGGCGTACGGCCCCGGCGATAGGGCCTTGAACCGGCTGGCCAAGATGGCGCGGTTCCTGCCGGTCCTTCCGCAATTGGGCATGGCGAACCAAAGGATCCAGCCGGTGTACGTGGAGGACATCGCTCTGGCGGTCCGCCGGATCTTCGAGCGGGAGGCGTGGGGGCAGGTCTTCGAGATCGGGGGCCCGAAGGTGATGACGATGCACGAGGTCCTCGAAACACTCTTGGAGGCGATGGGGAAGCGGCGCGCGATCCTGCCGATCCCGGCTGCGCTGGCGAAAGCGGGGACCGCTCCGCTCGTGGCGCTCTCCAAACCGCCCATGACCCCTCAGGGCATCGAGTTCGCGATCCAGGACGGCCTCGTCGACATCCAGTCACTTCAAGAGGTCCTTGGAGTGACTCCGTTGCCCTTGAAAGAGGGACTGTCGCGCTACATACACGCCTAGTAAGCCTGCGGAGCGACGTACCCTAGCCAGCCATGTTCGATTCACTAAGCGACCGTTTCGACGACATCTTCAAACGTCTGCGTTCGCGCGGCCGGCTTACCGAGAAGCAAGTCGACGAGGTTCTCCGCGAGATCCGTCTCGCGCTGCTCGAAGCCGACGTCTCGTTGAAGGTCGTTAAGGCATTCGTTGCAGACATCCGAGAGCGCGCCGAGGGAGCCGAGATACACAAGAGCCTCACTCCCGCGCAGCAGATCATCAAACTCGTGCACGCGGCGTTGATCGACGTCCTCGGACATGAGGCCGTCGGACTCAAGGCGTCATCGAAACCGCCGCGCGTGATCCTCGTCGCGGGGTTGCAGGGCTCGGGAAAGACGACCGCCTCGGCGAAACTGGCGCGATTGCTGAAGAGCCAGGGCCGCAAGCCCTACCTCGCCGCGTGTGATCTGCGGCGCCCTGCGGCGATCAGACAGCTGCAACTCTTGGGCGAACAGGTTGCCGTAAAGGTTCATGCCGAGACGGAGGCCAAGGATCCCGCCAAGGTCGCCGCCGACGCGGTGGCATATGCGGAGGCCGAGGGATTCACGGACGTGATCGTCGACACCGCGGGGCGGATGCACGTCGATCCCGAGTTGATGGCCGAGCTTGGACGCGTCGCCGACGCTGTTGCGCCCACGGAGATCCTCCTCGTCTGCGATGCGATGACGGGGCAGGATGCGGTCAACGTTGCCGAGTCGTTCCTGGAACAGGTAGATCTCACCGGAATAGTTCTGACCAAGCTCGACGGCGACGCCCGCGGCGGTGCTGCGCTCTCGATGGCGTACGTCACGCAGCGCCCGATCAAGTTCGCAGGAGTGGGGGAGAAGCTCGGCGACCTCGAGCCTTTCTATCCGGACCGCATGGCGTCGCGCATCCTCGGCATGGGCGACGTGCTCACCCTCATCGAGAAGGCGGAGCAAGCGTTCGATGAAGACGAAGCGAAAAAGATGGAGGAGAAGCTTCGCAAGGCGGATTTCACGTTCGAAGACTTCCTCAGTCAGATGCAGGCACTCAAGAAGATGGGTCCGATGTCGCAGGTCCTCTCGATGCTCCCGGGTATGGGAAAGCTGCCGGCTGCGGGAGACATCGATGAGCAGATGCCGAAGGTAGAGGCGATCATCCGCTCGATGACGCTGGAAGAGCGGAACAACCCCGTGATCATCAAAGCGAGCCGCCGGTCGCGCATCGCGCGAGGTTCCGGAACTTCGGTGCAAGACGTCAACAAACTCGTCAAACAGTTCGATCAGGTTCGCAAGATGATGAAGGCGATGGCGGGGGGCAAGGGCGGGAAGCTGCGCCAGCTCGGTGGGATGAAATTGCCTCCGGGAGCCGGCTTCTGATCCCTAGATGAGGGGGCCGCGGAGACGTCTCTTTCTCCTGAGCTTCCTCATGTTGTTCGTGGAGCTCGCTCTGATCAGGTGGACGGGCTCGAACGTCGTCTACCTTTCTTACTTCTCCAACTTCGTACTGCTCGGGAGTTTCCTCGGCATCGGGATCGGGTTCCTTCGCGCGGGTAGTGCGCGGAACCTGTGGCCGTGGGCCCCCTTGGTCCTCGCCGGCTTCGTTCTTTTCGTGCTGGCTTTCCCGGTGGAGATAGATCGTTCGGGGAGCCAGTTGATCTACTTCGGGAGTTTCAGCAGCACCGGACTGCCTACCTTCGTCATGCTTCCGGTCGTATTCATCGCTACCGCCGCGGTGATGGCGATGATCGCGGAAGGCGTCGCGCGCACCTTCGTTCTGTTCGAGCCCCTCGAGGCTTACCGCCTCGACATTATGGGGAGTCTCGCGGGGATCGTTTCCTTCACCGCGCTCGGTTTCCTCCGGGCGCCGCCCATCGCGTGGGGACTCGTAGCGACCGCTTTGTTCTTGCTCCTCGTGGATCGACCGATGGTGTGGGTGCAAGCCGGCGCACTGCTCCTGATGTGCGGGGGGCTGCTGAAAGAGAGCCTCGATCCCGTTGCCAGCTGGTCGCCCTATTACAAGGTGACGGTGTTACCAAAGGGCGTCTACTACGACGTTCACGTCAACGGCATCCCGCATCAGGCTATCGAGTCGACCGAGGTGCGACGCCGGGTCGAACCGATCTATTTCCTTCCGTACGAGCGCGCCGCAGGCAGCGCGCTGGACGACGTTCTGATAGTGGGGGCCGGGAACGGAAGCGACGTCGCGATCGCCCTCCAGCACGGCGCGAAGCACGTCGACGCGGTCGAGATCGACCCCCGTTTGCAGCAGTTGGGAAGCGAACTTCATCCCGATCATCCGTACGACGACCCGCGTGTCGACGTTCACATCGACGACGGACGCGCGTTCCTTCATCGCACCGATCGCCTCTACGACCTCATCCTGTTCGCGTTGCCCGATTCTTTGACGCTCGTCTCGGGACAGTCCTCCTTGCGGCTGGAGAGCTACCTGTTCACCCAGGAAGCGATGACCGAGGCCCGCGACCACTTGAAGCCCGAGGGCGTCTTCGGGATGTACAACTTCTATAGAGAGCAATGGCTCGTCGATCGGCTCGCGAACACACTCGCCGCCGCTTACGGGCATCCGCCTTGCTTCGACCCGGTGGGTCCCGCCGGACACCTGGCGCTCCTAACGGCCGCTCGCGATGAGAGCGCCATCACCTGTCCGTCGCCTTGGGTGGCGACCACGGCTGACGTTCCCGAACCCGCACGCGACGATTACCCCTTCCTGTACCTGAAGGAGCGAACGATCCCCTCGTTCTATCTATTGGTGATCGGGCTGATCCTTGGGGCGTCGCTCGCGATGGTGCGCGTCGCCTCGGGCTCGCTCCGACAGATGAGCTCGTATCTCGATCTCTTCTTCATGGGGGCCGCGTTCTTGCTGCTCGAGACCAAGAACGTCGTGCAGTTCGCCCTGCTGTTTGGAACGACTTGGGTGGTGAACGCTCTCGTGTTCACCGGCGTGCTCCTGGCGGTGCTGGCTGCGGTCGAGACGGCCAAGCGCATCAGGTTGCCGGATCCCCGTTACCTGTATGGAGCGCTCGCCGCGGCTCTTTTCGCCGGATGGATCGTGCCGCCGGACGCCTTGCTCGGACTCGGCACGGTGCCCAGATTCTTCGTCGCGGCGGCCGTCGCGTTCGCTCCGATCTTCCTCGCCAACCTTGTCTTCGCGCAGCGGTTCAAGGACGTCGGCTCGTCGTCCGTGGCGTTCGGAGCGAACCTCCTGGGGGCGATGGTGGGGGGCGTGCTCGAGTACGTCTCGCTCCTGGTGGGGTACCGGGCCTTGTTGATCGTGACCGCGGTCCTCTACGGCCTCGCCTTCCTGGCCGGCCGCTCGCATCTCCTGAGGAGGCCGGAACGGGGCGCGACGCCTCGCACGGCCTAACGGCCTCCTGAGTGGCATTCCTGCTACCATTGCCCTTTCCGCCCGCCCTAGTTCTCCCAGGCCGGAGGCGGATCACATCCCCGGATGCGATAAAGGAGCAGCATGGTCAGGATCAGGTTGATGCGCGTGGGCAAGAAGAAGCAGCCCTCGTACCGTGTAGTGGTTGCCGACTCTCGAAGCCCCCGCGACGGCCGGATCATCGAGTCCATCGGGCATTACGCACCCCGCGAGGAGCCGTCGGTCATCTCGATCGACACCGAGCGAGCGGTGCACTGGCTCGAGCGCGGGGCTCAGCCCTCGGACCAGGCCAAGAAACTGATGCAGGTGAGCGGTGCCTGGGCCGCCTTCACGGGCGAAGCGCCTCCGGCGCCCGCGGCCGCGACCCCGGCCGCCAAGACAGCGGCTCGCAAGAAAGCCACTCCGGCTGCCTCGGTCGCCGAGGGCGAGGGCACCGAAGGTGAAGACGTCGCCGAGTTGCCCGAAGCGATCGATCAGGCTCCGGCGGCTCCGGACAACGAAGCCGCGGGAGACGCGGCCGCCGAGGCCGTCGCCGACGGCGCCGAATAACCGATGAGCCGAGCGTTTCTCGATTACGCCATCCCGTGGCTCGTCGACAATCCCGAGGACGTCACGATCGATGAGGTTGAGGGAGAGACCGGCGGGGTCGTTTACGAGATCTCCGTTCATCCCGACGACATGGGCAAGATCATCGGCCGTCGCGGCCGCATCATCAGGTCCCTTCGAACCCTCGCTCGTGCGGGCGGCCAGACCGAGGGCAGTCCGGTCTCGGTCGAGGTGATCGACTGACGGAGCCTCCGGGCAAGCTCCTCGCGGGACAGGTAGGAAAACCCCACGGTCTCGGGGGAGAGGTTTACGTCGTTCCGATCTCCGACGATCCGCACCGCTTCGATCCCGGCTCCACCCTGATCCACGAGCGCGCCGGCGACCTTCAGGTCGAGCGGTCTTACAGCCATCATCAGCGGTTGCTGGTCAAGTTCCAAGGCGTCGACACGCGCGAGGCCGCCGAAGGACTCCGCGGCGCTCTCTACGTGACCCCCGACGCACTTCGCGAATTAGACGAATCGGAATTCTGGGAGCACGATCTATTGGGTTGCGCGGTCACAACGGTTGATGGAGCCGTGGCGGGCGAGGTAACGGCGCTGATCCCCGGGGTCGCCCAAGATCTCCTCGAGGTGCAGACGCCGAGCGGCCCCCGGTACGTGCCGGCCGTTAAAGAACTGATAGTGAGCGTCGATCTGGACGCCCGTCGCGTCGTCGTCGATGCGCCCCCGGGCCTGCTGGACTGACGCGATGCGCTTCGACGTGATCACGATCTTCCCCGAGCTTTTCGAGGCTCCCTTGCGGACGAGTCTCCTCGGGAAAGCAGTTGAAGCAGGGATCATGGACGTCGGGGTGCACGATCTTCGCGTCCACGGCCGAGGCAAACATCGGTCGGTTGACGATTCGCCCTACGGCGGGGGGCCGGGGATGGTCATGCGCCCGGAGCCGATCGCGGCGGCGATCGAAGAACTGCAAGCGGACGACGCTCACACGGTGTTGCTGTCGCCTCGAGGCAAAACCTTGGACCATGCCGCCGTTCATCGTTTGTCGCAGATGCACCACGTCGTTCTTATCTGCGGGCGCTACGAAGGTGTCGACGAGCGAGTCTCCGAGCTCTTGGTCGACGAGGAACTCTCGATCGGAGATTTCGTGCTGTCCGGCGGCGAAGCCGCAGCCCTCGTGGTGATCGAAGCGGTTTCCCGTCTGCTTCCCGGTGTTTTAGGCAACGAGGAGTCTCTGGCGTCGGAATCCCATTCCCAAGGAGAGCTCGAGTATCCCCAATACACGCGCCCCGCGGAATGGAGAGGATCGAAGGTGCCGGACGTCTTGCTCTCTGGAGACCATGGAGCGGTGGAGCGGTGGCGCGCAGATGAAGCCCGGCGCCTCACGAGGGAGCGCCGAGGCGACGCTCCGCCCCCTGAGGTCTGATCGCTTTAGGCCGAACTGTCGTAAACGTGCACGACTCTTTCTCGTAAACGCCCTAGTAACCAATCGACCCTCCCAGTAGCTTGAACCTAGGGGGAAAAAGGCCCCCATCAGGAAAGAGGAGGAAGAGTGGATCTTTACGAATCAACTCGGCGCGAGAAGCGTCAGTCGTTCTTCGTTGCCATCGCATTGGCGGCAGCAGTAATGATTCTTGCGGCCCCCGTAGTACAGGCGGCCGTACAAAGCGTGAAGGTAGCGAACACCCCGTCGGTCAAGCTCAAGGACACCGCCGGTGGACGTATCAACTCCGAGCCCGTAGGACCCATGGGCATCACGGGGGTAACCGGCAGCAGCGGCGCGGTCGACGTGCGTGTCTACGCAGGTGGGACAGGCGTGCTCGGCCTCGGTGACTGCTCGACGACCGACGCCGACGGTTTCACGAACGTCGTAGCGGTTCCGGGCGGAAAGGTAGTCACTGCCTTCATCCTGACCGGTACAGGAACCGTGACCATGACGTCTGAGGCGCTGACGCAGAACCAGCCCGTGCCTCTGTCGAAGTTCCACGTCGACTCGGCAAACCCGAACTTCGCGCTGACGCTGCCCGAGGGTCTCGGCACCACGGCCCCGCTGACGTTCACCGCGAATGCAGGCGCCCCCGGCGACTGCAGCTTCGTCGTTCTAGGTCAGGATCTCGATAACGCCAGCTAAGACATCCGTTTCACGGATCATCGGTGGGGCGCCTTTCGAGGCGCCCCACTTGTCGTAACCCCCTAACGATGATGGGCTAGCAGGAACAGATGCCGCCACTCCGCACGTCTCGCAGCAAAAGGGTGCGTAACGCGCTCTTAGGTGTGGTCGCGCTCGCACTGTTCGCCGGCGCCATCTTCGCCACGTGGATCTTGCTGAAAGGGGGATTCGAGGGAGGAGTACCGGTTCGCGCGGTGTTCTCCGCTCCCGGCGTAGGACAACAACTCCCGATCGGCGGCGACGTCAAGGTGCGGGGCGTCCTCGTGGGGCGGATCCAGGACATCAGCCTCGTGGACAACGAGGCCGTCGTGGAGATGAGGCTTCAGCAGTCCGTTCGCATCCCGGAGTCGGCCCGAGCCGAGATCCGCTCGAAGACCGTCTTTGGGCAGAAGTGGATCGAGCTCATCCCACCAGCCGACTCGTCCGGCCCCTTCCTTGCGGCCGGTAGCGTGATCCCCGACTCGCGCACCAAAGAACCCTTGGAGTTGGAGCGCGCGCTACAACTCGGGCACGACCTTCTTTCCGAGGTACCTCTCGGCGATCTGTCTGCTGCCCTGCATGCGCTCTCGACCGGTTTCGGTGGCCAGGAGAAAGACGCCCGATCGGCCATCAAGAACGGCTTGAAAGCCTTGCGTGCCGTCAACTCCAGGGCGCCCGAGCTGGACCTCGGGCTCAGGCAACTGAACGAATTCTCGAAGTGGCTAGACGACAACGACACCGACCTTCTGTCCTTCATGAGGTCGGTGGACGCGTCCAATCAGGCTCTCGTAGGCGCGGCTCCGGAGTTCCGAGCGTCACTTCAGAGCGTGCCGCGTTTCCTGCAAGACCTCGGCGACTTCCAACAAGCGACGAACGACGACCTCGGCAGACTCGTCGAACACGGCGCAACCCTGGCCGAGATCCTTGCGGCGCGTTCCGCGGACCTGACCGACATCATCGTCGAGTTGAGGCCCTTCACGACGGTTTGGAACTCCGGCCTCAGTCAACCCTGTGAGGGGCCATTCGAAAGCGACATGCATTGCTGGCAGCTGTACCAGATGCCCGGCCTCGAGTCGCGCGGCTTGTACGGACCGGGAGAGGCGCCGGACGCGAACGAGCCCGGCGATCCCCTCTACGGAGTGAAAGGAGAGTCCCCTCTCGACCTTGCTCGTCTGGAGGAGCTCTTGAGTTCGGCCGGCGCAGGACGGGTACCGGATGATCTCGCGAAGGTGCTGCTCGGTCCCATCGAGGCGGTGAACGCTCCATGACCGGAGCCATTCGCTGGACCTCGATAAAGCTCGCCATCTTCACCTTGTTCACGGTCGCGGTAACCGTGTGGCTCGCGTCGATCATCGGAAACATCCACCTCTTCTCGACGCCGTATCAGGTGGAAGCGGAGTTCTCGGACGCCTCGGGTTTGCTTTCCGGCGACGTCGTCAAAGCCGCAGGCGTGACCGTTGGGCGCGTCGAGGAGATCCGTGTAGTGGACGGACTGGCGCTCGTCACGATGGATATCGAGGACGGGATCGAGTTGCCCGACAGCGTGGGGGCCCAGATCCGGTTCCGGAATCTCGTCGGTCAAAGGATGGTCACTTTCGTCGAGCGGAAGGGGGCGGCCTCGGGAGGAGTGCTCGACGACGGAGCGCGGATCCCTCTGGCACGGACGGCCCCGGCATTCGACCTCACGGCACTGTTCAACGGACTCCGCCCCTTGATCAGATCAACGGATCCGGGCGACATCAACGTGGTAACGCGCGCACTCGTTGGAGCTCTCAAGGGTCGGTCCGATGAAGTCGAGAACATCCTCTCGAACGTCTCCGACGTCGCAGACACCTTGTCCTCTCGCGACCAGCAACTCTCGAGCCTGCTGGACGGACTGAACGTCGTTACAACCGACATAGCCGGCCGCGATGCCCAGCTGCAGCGGACCCTGGCGAACCTGAACGATTTCCTCGGGGACGTAGACGCGACGAAGGACGAATTGTCTGCAGCACTCGTCACGTTGGATCGGGCGGCTCGTCGCCTCGACCGCGTCGTGAGGAAGAACTCCAAGAACATCACCGTCGATCTCGATGACCTATCGATCGTGCTGGACGCGGTGAACGACAAAAGGGCCGATCTGCGCGCTGCGATCAGAGCGCTGCCGAAGATGCTTGTTGCGGTCGAGCGCGTGAACAGCTACGGGCAGTGGTCGACCGCCCATGTGATCCACCTCTGCAAGGACGACCTCGGCACATGCGGCACGAGGGAGCTGCCATGAGGTCCTTCCGCGAGAGAAGGCCGTGGCTCGTCGGCATCGTGTCACTGATCTTGCTCTCGATCGCGGTCGGCTTCGCGTTCTCGGTCAACAGGTTCGAGGGCCTTCGCGGCGTCTACTCCGTGTCGGCGGACCTAAGTGACGCCGCGGGGGTGCAGGCCGGCAACGAAGTGCGCGTTGCCGGGGTGAAGGTCGGCCACGTCACAGGAGTCACGCTGCGGCCGCGAGCGGCGCGTATAGAGATGGAGATCCAA
>JAXDJP010000361.1:0-3065 GCA_034665645.1 Actinomycetota bacterium
GCGACCCAGGGGAACGCTCAGTTCCTGCGGGAGATCGCCAAGGCGCCGGTCAAGGGGGAATAGTCCTTGCTCGGCCTTGGTTGGCCGGAATGGCTCCTGATAGTGGGGCTCGTCGGTGGGCTCGTCCTGACGCTTAAAGTGATGGCTCGCGCATCTGTGTCTTACGAGAAAGCTCGGAAGGCTCGCGAGGCCAGAGAACGACTCGAAGGAGAAGAAACATGAAACAAGGCATCCACCCCGATTACGTGGACACCCAGGTGACTTGTTCCTGCGGGAACAAGTTCGTGACTCGGTCGGTCAAGTCTGAGCTGCACGTCGAGCTCTGCAACCAATGCCATCCGTTCTATACGGGCAAGCAGAAGCTCGTGGACACGGGTGGACGCGTCGAGCGCTTCCAGAAGAAGTACGGGAAGAAGCCCGCCGTCGCCGACACTCCCGAGACCGCGGACGCTTAAGCGCCCGTCCCTTGGGATCCACTCCCGAAGCACCCATCCATAGCCACGCCGTAGGCAAGCGGCCGTCCATCGGCGGCCAAGCGGTTCTCGAGGGCGTCATGATGCGCGGCCCGAAGTCGTGGTCCGTTGCGTGCCGGCGCCCCGACGAAACGATCGCGGTCGAGGCGCATCCGTTGCCGACTACGGCAGAGCGTCACCCGTGGTTGAAGTGGCCGCTCTTCAGAGGCGTCATGGTCTTGGCCGAGAGTTTGTCGATCGGGATCAAGGCGCTGATGATCTCGGCCAACCACGCTCTGGGTGAAGAGGAAGAGGACCTTTCCGACAAGCAGATGGGTTGGACCCTCGCGTCGGCCATGGTGCTCTTCTCGGCGATCTTCATCATCCTGCCCGTCGTAACGACGCGCATCATCGAGTCGGTCTCGGACGCGCAACTCTCGACGAACCACCCATTCCTCTTCAACCTCATCGAGGGGTCCATCCGTTTGGGGATGTTCGTCGGTTACCTACTGTTCATCGGTCAGTTCAAAGACGTACGGCGTGTCTTCCAGTATCACGGTGCGGAACACAAGACCATCTACGCCTACGAGAACGGTGACCCCCTCATCCCGGCCGACATCGACCGGAAATACCCCACCCTTCACGTCAGGTGCGGGACGAACTTCCTGTTCATCGTTCTCTTCTTGACGATCGTGGCGCACTTCGTGATGGACCTCGTTCTGTCGGCGGCCCTATTGCCGCGGATCCTCATACGCTTAGCCGCCATCCCGGTCCTCGCCGGCATCGGGTACGAGGCGATCAAATTGGCCTCTCGCAACGAGCGCTCCCTCTTCTTCAGGATCTCGATGCTTCCGGGGCTCGCTCTTCAGCGCATCACCACCAAGCCGCCGACCCACGACCAGATCGAGGTCGCCATCGCGGCCATGCAGGCCGTCACCGTCGACGTCGACTCGGCCGGTCCGGAGGCCCCCGCGGCGCCCGTCGCCTAGCACCCTCCTCTCCGCTTCTTTTCTCGCTCCGCCTCGATCTTTTCGGATCTCTCGTTTAAGACCGCGCCTCACGTGACCGAAGGAATAACTGTGAGTTGGGTCGGATGTCTACTGACGCGAGATGCATCCGGTCCTTTGGGGAGGACGGGCCCCGCTGAGGGCTCTTTATCGAGGAGGTGCCGGGTGCGTAAACACCTGTCTTTCGCGAACGTCGCAGCGACGCTCGCTCTGGTCGTGGCGGTGTCGATGACGCCGGCCGGGGCCCACGTGACCAGCAGGTTCGCCCATCTGTGGAGGGGGCACATCAAGCCCAAGCTGTCGAAGCAAGGAACGATCAACGCGGCCGGGAATCCCGTGAATTGGACCAAGTTGAAGGGCATCCCCGCCGATCTCGTCGATGGCGACGACGCCGGCGCCCAAGGACCAGCCGGTCCCGCGGGGCCGCAAGGACCACAGGGCCCTCAAGGAACGACCGGGCCGCAAGGCCCCGCCGGATCACAGGGCCCCGCCGGAACGAACGGCCTCACGGGCTACGAGTTCATTAGTGGCACCCCGGTCGATGTTGCTAGCGGGGCCACGGGGATGGCTGTTGCCAGTTGTTCTACGAACGGCAAGGAGATTCTTGGTGGCGGAGCGGATCTCTCTGGCTCGAATACCACTCTCGTAGAAACGATCAGCCAGACCCTCAGCAACTCGTTCACGCTCTCTAACAACACGTTCCCCGCACGGAACACCGTGACGATTCGAAACAACGGCCCCAACACGATCACCCTGACGGCTCAGGCGGTCTGCGCCGACGCGAACTAGTAACTCGCAGTAACCAACCAGAGCGGCCACCTAGGGGGCCGCTCGTCGCGTCGCAGCCACCGGATCGGGTTCGCTGAGAACTATCGGAACGGCGTTAGGACTCCCTTCGTGCCCGGCCCCCTCGATTTTCGGGTTGTGGCGTGTTGAAATGACCTGTCCAAGAAGGGGTGTTTGCGAGGGAGGTCATTTTGTCTAAACGATCGGCATCGATCTTTGGGGTTCTGGCGCTCGTGGCGGGGGTCTTGGCTTTCGCTGCGCCGGCCCACGCCGCGGCCCCCTTCCAGGTTCAGCAATTACAACCGAACGACACGGAGACGTTCGGCGGTCCTTGCGGGGGCAGCACGAACTGTTACGCCGACGCTTTGTCCGACAAGTTCGACGGCACGGACAGCCTGGCCCACCTAACGGCCGTTGCGACCAGCGAGACGACTCAGGTCACTTGGTATGCGTGCCCCTTGGCTACGCCCGACGCGCCCACGAACGCCGACCTGGCGAATTGCACGATCACGATCGGGACCGACACCGAGGGTGTAATTCCAACAGCCGGCCCGGCCGCGTCATCTCCTTCCGACAAGGCCTTCGAGGTCAATTGGGACATACCTTCTTCGCTTGACCTCTCCAGGCGAGACATCGTCGTCGCCGCCTGTATCGGAACTGCGCAGAACGTTTCGGGCCCCAGCCAAAACTGCAAAGCCAACGTCCAGCACAACATCTTTCTCGAAGATGCAGGCACGGGAGTCGCGCTCAACCAGACCACCTCCGGCGAGATGAATCTCTACCGGACCGGAGCGGCCGACCCGTCTTGCGGGGCCACCCC
>JAXDJP010000362.1:0-2610 GCA_034665645.1 Actinomycetota bacterium
CCGCGATGCCGAGGTAGGAGGCCAGGAACAGCCATTCGCCAGGTGCCGGGAAGCGGGTGAGGTCCGGCTCGGCAGCGCTGGCATTGAGCACCGCGGAGCCGGCGGCCCACAGGGTGATCGCCGCGAACAGCACCCACAGCGCACTGCGGCGGCGCAGCCTGGCGGCGGCCGCGATCGCGATCCGCAGCAGGATCAGCACGAAGAAGACCGCCAGGGTCAGGACGTGGGCGGTGCGCACCGCATCGGTCGGGCCTCCTGCCCCCACCAGGTTCAGGACGAAGCCCACCGAGATGACCACCCAGACGGCGATGCCGAGCTGCCGGACGGCCCGTTCGGGCAGGGTGGTGCGCCGCTCGGCCTCGCTGGCCATGCCTCCCAGCTCCGCGCTCGTCGCAGGGGACTGCCGGCCCATCGGCGTTGCGGACATCTTCTGATTCCCGACCGTGTTCAGGAGGCCACCTCGGCCCGGGCCACCACGCTGTCCACGACGGCGTCGAGGACCGGCTGCCTGCCGGCGGTGTCGATGACCGGCTGCCTGCCGGCCGAGTGGTCCAGCAACCACTCGGTGGCCCGGGCCGCGGGCATCGGGGCGGCGATGTGCCAACCCTGCGCACCATCGCAGCCGAGCTCAGCCAGCAGCCGCCACTCGGCTTCGGTCTCCACACCCTCGGCCACCGCGCGCATCCCCAGCGCGTGCGCCAGATCCGCGATCGCCCGCACGATCCCGGCCGAGGAGCGACCCTCGCCGAGCCGGCTGACGAACGCGCGGTCGACCTTGATCTCGCGCACCGGAAGCGTCTCCAGCCGCAGCAGCGAGGAGTAACCGGTGCCGAAGTCGTCCAGACTGAGCGTGATGCCCATGTCGTCCAGCTCGTGCAGCACCGCGGTCAGTTCCTCGCTGTGCTGGGCCAGCACCCGCTCGTCGATCTCCAGCTGCACCATCTCCGGCGGGAGGTTGTACCGGCTGAGCCCGGTCATCACCAGCTCGGCCAGCCGGCCGTCGAGCAGGTCGGACAGCGCGACGTTCACGGTCACCGGCACCGACAGGCCCAGCCGCCGCCACTCGGCCAGCTGGGTCAGGGCCCGCATCACCAGCCGGTCGGTCACCAGGTGCATCAGCCCGGACCGTTCGGCCAGCGGCAGGAACTCCTCCGGCGGGACGAAGCCGCGCTGCGGATGCTGCCAGCGGATCAGGGCCTCCACGCCCAGCAGCGACTGGTCGTGCAGTGACACCTTCGGCTGGTACTGCACGGTGAGCGCGTCGGCGTCCAGTGCCTGGCGCAGCTCGCCGAGCAGGGTGAGCCGGTCGGTGGAGTTGCGGTCGCGGTGCGAGGAGTAGGTGACCACCCCGGAGCGGGACTCCTTCGCCACGTACATCGCCACGTCCGACAGCCGCAGCAGGTCCTCAGCGCCCAGGGCGTGATCCGGGTGCATCGCCAGGCCGATCGAGGCCTCGATCTCCAGCCGCATGCCTTCCAGCGACACCGGATTCTCCAGCGCCGCCCGGATCCGCTCGGCGACACTGAGCGCCTCGGCCTCGTCGGCGTCCGGCACGATCACCGCGAACTCGTCGCCACCCAGCCGGGCCACGTGGTCGCTGGGACGCACCGCGTTGCTCAACCGCTCGGCGAAACGGATCAGCAGCTGGTCGCCGACGTGGTGGCCCAGGGTGTCGTTGACCTCCTTGAAGTGGTCGAGGTCGATCAGCAGCAGCCCGAACGGCCGGCCGTCCCGCTTGGACCGGGCGAGCTCGTCGGCCAGCGAGGCCTGCAGGTGGATGCGGTTGGGCAGGCCGGTGAGCGGGTCGTGGCCGGCCTGGTGCTCGCGCTCCACCGACATCTGGGCCATTTTGTAGACCAGCACCAGCGGGATGAGCAGCAGCGGCAGCAACTCCCAGGCGGCGTTGGCGACCGTGACGATCAGCGGCGAGAGTGCCAGCACCGAGAACGTGGTGGCGGTGTAGTGCCAGAAGTCGTCGAACAGGAACCGCCAGAACGAGCTGGTCCAAGCCAGCGCCCCGGACACCAGCACCAGGTTGGTGAAGAAGTAGGCCAGGCACGCGCCGGCCATCCAGGGCAGGTCCATCCCGGACAGCGACTGGAGCGGCTCCTCCACCGAGGGCGTGCCGGAGCTGAACGCCATCACCGCCCAGGCGGCGCAGATGGACAGGTTGTACTGGCCGACGTTGAAGACCACTTTCCACGGGGTCTTGCCGGCCCGCCGGTCGGCGGCCATCGAGGCGATGCTGACCACCACGATGGCCGGCCACGGCCCCCACAGGAACAGGATCGCGCAGGCGAACGCGGTCGACATCACCACGCCCTGCGGGTCATGACCCCGGCCCTGGATGAGCGGGCGAAGCTCCAGCACGACCAGCAGCACCGCGCTCATCGCCAGCGGAGCGCCGGCACCGCTGAGGTTCGAACCGGCCAGGGACCGCAGCGCCCATCCCAGCGAAGCCCAGCCCAGCAGCACGGAGGGATAGAAGAAGAGGGTGAACATCGAGAGCGCGCGCAAGGAGGGGCGACTTGCGCCCCCTGTACCCCGTGGCTCCCCGACCATGAGGTTCCTATCGGCCGCGCCGGAGCTGACCTGAGAGGACGTGAGCAC
>JAXDJP010000363.1:0-2633 GCA_034665645.1 Actinomycetota bacterium
GATCCGCTGAAGATCGCCACCAAAACCATTGGCGGACTTTTTGACGGCGCGACGACCAAAGAGCTGGACACGCTGTCGATTCAAACCTCGGCCCAGTTCATCGCCGAAGAGACTGAATACTCGAAGCTGGCGGCGCGCTTGCTGGCCACGTTCATCGACAAGGAGGTCGCCAATCAAGACATCCATTCCTTTTCTCAATCGATCGGCGCCGGCCTGCGCGCCGGACTGATCGCGGATCGAACCGCGGCGTTCGTCTCTGCTAACCCTAGTTCCACACTTGGAGGGGTGAAATTTCGGAAAATCAGAAGGTTACGTCTTAAAGTCGGCACTACATTTTGTCCCACGCGGGTGGGCGGAGCCGCTCGGGGAGAGTAAGCCCGAGACGTTGTAAGAGCAGTTGCTGCTCGCGTTCGGGCCGCACCACGCAGCGAAGCCGTAGCTCCCGCATGGAGCCGTCCGCCAGTGGCAGCACGATATCCGCCGAGTGAATGCGTGAAAGTTCGGTAAGAATCGTGCGCGGCGAATCGCCCAGCCCGGCACGAGACTGCCACTTCTGAAGCGTCTTCCACAATGCGTAGGCAAGAAAGCAAATCAGAATATGCGCCTTGATGCGATCTTGTTTGTGATGCCAGATCGGACGGATGCAAAGGTCTGATTTGTGAATCCGGAAGGCGGCTTCCGCTTCGCTTAGTTGAATGTAGGTCTTCCACAGTTCTTCATCAGTCCAGTCGTGGATGTTGCTGCGCAGGATGTAAGTGCCTTCACTGAGTTTGGCCCAATCGTCCCACTCGGTGCGTTGGCTCCATTGAAGTTGGACTTTGGCCGCTGCACTTGGATCCTCACTGATTGCAATCGAGTAGCGAGCAGCAGCACGAGAGTTTCGCTCCAAAAGCCGCCCGATCTGCCGTTCCAGTGCGCCGCGGTCCAGTAAGGTTTTGCTCTTCTCGATGCGTTGGGCTAGAGACCGCAGTCCTTGTTCGATCCGCTTGGAGAACCGTTCATGGATTGCCTTCTCTTTCTCGATCCGGCTCGCCGAGCGACACAATAGAAAAGTCTCACTGCCTTCCGGCCCCCGGCATATCTTCACTTCCACATCTTCGCGGATCTGACGCCAGTCGCTCTTGTCGGCCAGCTGTTTTGAAAAGCGGCGCAGCTCCGTGCGTGCCGTGCCAATCACATAGCGGCGCTGGGTGGCGTTGAGCCAGGCGATGTTCTCAGCGCTCACCATGCCGCGGTCCATCACCCAGACCCGATTCACCTTGCCAAAGCGCTCCTCCATCTTCTCAACGATCTGTTTCACTGTGGTCACATCGGTGCTGTTGCCGGCGAATATCTCATAGCCCAACGGCATCCCTTCACGCGTCACTACCAAAGCAATGTTGATCTGTACGCAGTCCGGGCGGTGATCACGACTGTAACCACGCTGGGCAATGGCAGGATCGGCTACTCCTTCAAAGTAGGTGCTCGTTACATCGTAGAGCAATAAATCATAGTCCAGATCAAACAGCTCTCCGAGCCGTTTAACCAGATGCTTCTCGATCGCTTCCTTGTGCGGTAACAGCCGGTCTAAGGCCCGGTACAAACGCTCGTCGTAAATATTCTCGGCTGAAACTCCAAGCAGATCCTGGAGTGCCGTGGTGCGATACCATTTTTCCGCGACGTAAAGCTCGCTGGACGGCTCGCACAGCCGCGCTATCACCAGTATGGCAATGACCTCTGTCCACGACACTCGCTCGCGCTTAGCGGGTAAGCGTTCTCGACAAAGCTCATCGAGCTTAAGCGCCTGCCATAACTTCAATCCTAGCCACACCGCGCCGAAGCTGCGCGAACGCTCCAACCGGACCCCGTCGAGCTTGACCGCGAGCGAGCCTGTGGGCTCCGCGTGATCGAACAGTTCTCCCTGCCAAGACGCGCTCGCGCGCCCACAAATACTGCGCGCCAGACCTTCCGCCCGCGCCCGCCCCTCGGCATCGAGTTCCCCCAACTGCGCTACGGTCTCCTGCACAACCTTGCCGCTGCGTCTGACTGAACGTACCAGCCGCCAGTAAACATGGCTCTTGCCGTCTTTGCGCCGTGTCGTGTGTCGCAAATACACCCACCCACATTCTCACAGTCCGTCAAAAGCTGACAAGACACTTGGTCGGCACTACATGCGGGTTTTGCTTCTCTCACGCCCGAAATTAACTACGTCTCAAAATCACCACTCGATTTTACAACCCCTTACGGGCCGGCATAGCCGCAGTACCTAGCGAGATTTTTCTTGAACTGCCTAAGACTGTGGAAGTCAGGTTAGGCCAGGTGGAGTTCTGATGCGGATAGTCGTTGGACCACATGCAGTTGTCGCTTCCCCACCAGGTGAACATCCGCCCGCCGACATGGTCATTGAAGAACGTCGCATAGACTTGCCGCAGAAAATATTCGCTGGGCAATTTATCGATGGGTACCTTTTCCGCGTGGCGGCGACGGAGAAACTCTTTGTCGCATTGGCCGAGCCAGAAGGGCATCCAACCGACCTCGTTTTCCACCGAGACGATCTTCAGTCTCGGATAGCGTTCCAAGACTCCCGAAAAGATCATGTCGAAGAGCGCGTCCTCAATTTCCCTCGTCTGGTTTACGCCGATTCGGTACCGGTT
>JAXDJP010000364.1:0-3513 GCA_034665645.1 Actinomycetota bacterium
TGTAAGGCGACGTTCAAGGTGCGCGCCAAGTTCAACAAGGCGACGTTCAGAGCTTTGTGGCCGAAGCAGGATGCCGATCACAAGAAGGGGACGTCTAAGCCCGTCACCGTTACCACTCACTAGCAACAGGACCGATCAGAAAGAGGGGCTCCGGCCCCTCTTTCTCGCGTCCAACAACAACTAAGCCTCGCTCTTATCGATGACGCAGAAGAGGTTCCCTTCGGGATCCTCCAGGACGACGAAGTCTTCATCCGGCTCCCGGACGCGCTCGTGGAGCTTGGCCCCCAGCCCGAGGAGTCGTTCTACCTCGCCCGCTTGATCGTCGGTATAGAGGTCGAAGTGGAGCCTGTTCTTCCCAACCCTGGGTTCGGGAACGACGGCGAGCGACACGTTCACTCCTTCGCCCTCGGGATCGTGCAGCACGACGAAGTCGTCGTCGGGGTCGTCGCGCTGCACGTAGCGGAGAGCCGCTTGCCAGAAAATCCTCATCTCGTCGAACCTGTTGCAGTCGACGACGACCGATCCGATCTTCATCGTCATTCCGTGCCCCCTGATCCTCGTGGCGGTTCACACTGCATGCGGCTAGGTTCCCCGCTCCTGGGTAAGTAGCCGTGAGGGCAGGGAGGTGACGACAGTAATGGCCCCCAAAAGATCGTTGGCCGAGTACGAGCGGAAACGCGACTTCACGAAGACGCGGGAGCCGCAGGGTCGAGGCAAAACTCGCGGCTCTCTGTTCGTGATCCAGAAGCACGCGGCTACGGCGCTCCACTACGACTTCCGCCTGGAGTCGGACGGAGTCCTGTTGTCGTGGGCCGTTCCCAAAGGACCCTCCACGGATCCGAGAGACAAGCGACTCGCGATGCGCGTCGAGGACCACCCGATCTCGTACGCCGACTTCGAGGGCGTGATCCCGAAGGGCGAGTACGGCGGGGGCCAGGTGATCGTCTGGGACATGGGCACGTACGAGAGCCTGAACGAAGAGTTGTCCATGGCCGAGCAGCTCGATAAGGGGCACGTGACCGTGTGGCTGAAGGGGGAGAAGGTGTCCGGCGGCTACTCGCTGCGGCGGTGGGGGAACGACAAGCGAGGCCGGGAGAAGTGGCTCCTCGTGAAGATGGATGACGAGATGGCCGACCGGCGCCGCAATCCCACGAGCACGCAGCCGGAGTCCATCCTCACCGGCCGCACGATCGAGGACCTGAAGGAAACGACGTCGTAGCGGTTGAACCTCGCCGACCCCCTATCGGGGGCGCGCGTACCCCCATACGATGGGCCTCCAGGACTCAAAGAGGAGGTCCGCATGCTCAGGAAAGTCGTTTCCGCGATGGTGGTTTCTATCGTCGGACTAGCGCTTGCACTACCAGCCCAAGCAGTAACGCAATCCGCCGACGGGGACGATCAAGTCACCGGAGCACCCACGACCTATTACCGCTACGACGGCGGGACGGATGCAGCTCTTAACCACTGCAACGACGCGTCGTCGAATCCCGCGGAAGCCGCTCCGACGGCATCGGATACGGACCCGAATGACGGCGGACATCTCCGGCAGCAGAACGAGCCGATGACCGCCATCGATCCCACAGACACCTCGACCGTGATCACGGGTTGGAACGACTATTGCGGCACGGACCTGGACCTCGGGCTCATGGGGCTCGGCTACTCACGTAATGGGGGAGAGTCCTGGAAGGCGTCGCTGTTGCCCGGCTATCCACAGGACACCTCCGCAAAGGGCCTCCAGTCACCGATCCACAAAGAGAAGCTCAGCGATTACTCGGACCCGATCGGGGCGTTCGACAACGACGGGAACCTGTTCTTCGGAGGCATCGCGTATGCCGGGGACTCAAGCCCGCAGGGCGGCCACAACATGGTCTTCGTGGCCAAATACAACACTTCACCTCCGGCATGCGCTGCGACGACCTGTCCGGGGATGCCAGTTTCTTACGACCACACCAGTGTCGTCGGCACCGGAGCTTCGTCGAAGAACCTGTTCGGAGCATTCCACGACAAGCCGATGCTGGAAGTGGATCGCACGGGTGGGTCTACCGATGGGAACGTGTACGTGTGCTGGACGAAGTTCAACGGGAACTCATCGCCCTCCGACATCAAGTTCTCTCGTTCGACGGACCACGGGACGACGTTCTCAAAGCCCATAACGGTTTCGAGCACGCCTTTCTCGCCATCCGTTCAGGGTTGCGACATCGCGATCCAAGGCGACGGCACGATCTCGATGGTGTGGCGCACGATCAACACGAACTCGTCCAAGTCCAGCACGGGCATCGGCTACTCAGAGTCACATGATGCGGGTAAGACGTGGAGCCCCACGAAGACCGCCGTCGCCCTGGGCCCGAACGGTCTGTTCTTGCCCTTCGACGGGGCGCGCGACTGTGGTGACGGCACCAGTGAATGTCCGGCCCATTACGTATTCAACCGTTACCCCCTCGAGCCTCGAGTCACGGCGGACCAAAGCGGCGAGCTGCCGGGCGTCTTCATCACCTACTTCGCGGTGGACCCGACGACTCTTCAGGCGAGCGCCACTAGTTATCAATCCGCCGGCGGAGGGATGGTGGGGCAGTCCAAGATCTACGTGGCGAGGAAGTTGCCGAACGGTTCGACGTGGGATATCAGCCAGGTTGAGCCGGGGCAGGCAACGGGACAGCAGTTCCTCTCAGATGCCGATGCCCTGGACGGGACCCTCGTCGTCATGTGGCAAGACAGCCGCGCGGATCCCTCGGCTGCCAACTTCCAACTTCCGCCGGGCAACGACGCGTCGGCCATGTCGACCGGTGACGAGGTTCATAACTCCTACTATTCGACGTCTGCCGACGGAGCGATCTTTACCGAACCCGTGCAGGTGTCAGACGAAGGCAACTCCTCTGACTACGAGATGTTTGCCAACCGCCAGGTCCCCTTCTACGGGGACTACAACTGGGTCTCCCTGGCGGCGGATGGTGACGGATTGTTCGCCTACATGGCGTGGACCGACAACCGCGATGTCGTGGCAGGACCGGACCCGCGCGAGACCACTCAAGATGGATTCGACGTGCACCAATGCCGAGTGCTTAACGCCGATGCGGTCACCTATTCGGCGGATCGGTGCGCCAATGCTGGAGGCCTCGACCAAAACATCTACGGGAATTCAGCGAACCTGTAAGACGACCAGGGAGGCCCCGGACCCGCTCCGGGGGCCTCCAACGGGCTCGACCCTTCTCTTGCACCAAGAAACATTGGTGATAGATTCGAGCCATGGGAGATCTAGAGCGAGGCATCGAGGCGGCTGGAGCCCTGGCCGACGGCCTACGGCGCCGGATGTACCTCTTCATCAGGGCGCAGGGACGTCCGGTCGGACGTGAGGAAGCGGCCGGGGCCGTGGGGATCTCCGCGAAGCTCGCCGCCTTCCACCTCGACAAACTGGTGGAGAGGGGCCTCCTTACCGCCCAATACGCGCGCTTGGCCGGGCGGACCGGGCCCGGCGCGGGACGACCGTCCAAGCTGTACGAGCCCGCCCTGGAACAG
>JAXDJP010000365.1:0-3265 GCA_034665645.1 Actinomycetota bacterium
GCCACGGCACTGGACGCCGTCGGTGAGGGCTTCGCCACCCGCGTCCTTCTGAACCTGACCGCGGGTGTCGCGGAGGGCACGACGGAGGCCGCGCTCGACCAGCTGAGGACCGCCAGCGTCGAACTGCAGGGATCGGTCTACCGAGCCTGACTACGGCTAATAAGGGTGATGGATCCGGCTGACTCCGATGCCGCCGAGGTGTCCCTTCGCGGCCCACTCAGACATCCCACGGTCGTAAGCGGTCTGCCGCGGCGGTTGCTCGACCGGTGTCGGCGGATCAGCCGTGGCGTCGCCGGGCGGCGGGCTCGAGGGCGGGGTCGACGTAGCTGCTGTCGGCCGGGTTGATGGTCAGGGCCGGCGGGACGATTTCGTCGATGCGGTCGAGGACGGCCTTGTCGAGGAGGATGTCGGCTGCGGTCAGCTGTGATTCCAGCTGTTCGGCGGTGCGGGGGCCGATGATCGCTGCGGTCACCGCCGGGTGTTCGAGGACGAAGGCGATCGCCAGCTCGATCAGCGTCATGCCGGATTCCTCGGCCAGCTGAGCAAGTGCTTCTGCCGCCTCGAGCTTGCGCTGGTTCTCCGGCAGGGACAGGTCGAAGCGTGCGGTCAGTCGCTGCCGGGCCGGAGATGTCGGGCTGAGGTCGCCGGCGTCCTTGCGCCAGCGACCGGACAGCCAGCCACCGGCGAGCGGGCTGTACGTCATGACGCCCATGCCGTAGCGGGCCGTGGTCGGCAGGACCTCGTTCTCGATGCCGCGGACGAGGATGGAGTAGGGCGGCTGCTCGGTGACGAATCGCTGCAGATGGCGGTCGCGAGCGACCCACTGGGCCTCGGCGATCTGACTGGCCGGGAACGTGGACGTACCGCCGTAGCGGATCTTGCCCTGGTGGACGAGGTCGGTCAGCGCGCCCAGCGTCTCGTCGATGTCGGTGTCGGGGCTGGGACGGTGGGCCTGGTAGAGGTCGATCCAGTCGGTGTTCAGCCGCCGGAGCGAGTCCTCGACCGCCCTCATGATCCAACGGCGCGAGTTCCCTGCCCGGTTCGGGTCCTCGCCCATCGACATGTGGAACTTGGTGGCCAGGATGATGTCTTCGCGGCGGCCACCGGCCAGGGCCTTGCCGACGATCTCTTCGGACTCGCCCTCGGAGTAGACGTCCGCGGTGTCGAGGAAGTTGATCCCGGCGTCCAGCGCGCGGTGGATGATGCGGATCGACTCGTCGTGGTCGGGGTTGCCCCAGGAGCCGAACATCATCGTCCCGAGACACAGCTTGCTGACCTTGACGCCGGTACGTCCCAGCGGTCGGTACTCCATGAGTTCCTCCTCGTGGTGGGTGCGTGAGGTGGTTCGGTGAAGCCCTTCGGGCTTGTGCCCGATGGACACGGGCACCGAACCCGGGGGCCCGGACGCGCACCGTCTGCAGGTCCAGCCGGCGGAGAACGGCAGCGCCGTCGTCCTGGGCTCTAGGCAATGCCCGTTTGAGGCCCCGTGGCAGACCTGGCCGGCTTCCGAGAAAGGCGTGGCGAACCAGCCCATGGCTGTCCCTGAAGTCCTGGGACCTCCCCTGACGGGGAGCGCCGTTCCGGACTGGAAGTGGTCGTACGGCCGTCCGCTCCGCGGCGTTGACCCCGTCCGCTCGGCGGCGTTGACCGCTGGGTGACCACCGCGACGGTGCCGTTCACGGCCCACAACGTCCCTGGTCAGCGACGACCTTCGGGGCGACGGGTGCCACGCGCCGGACTAGCCGGACGTCATCACCCTAGTTAGCCGTACTCAACCGAGCCTGAGTACGGCAAACAAGGGTGATGGATGGGTCCCTTCCGCAAGGCCGACGGGGCTGACTCGAGAACCGTTCCGGCGAAGGTCATCACGAGTCCGGCCCGGGCTGCCTCGGCTCGGCCAGGCCAAGGCGGCTGGGCCGGATGCCCGCTGGTGTCCAGGTGCCCGCGAAACCGATCACGCCGGTTCCACGGGCAGCCACAGCTCGCAGGTCGCAGCGCTGAAGTCGTCGGTGCGCTCGAGCACGGCGACGATCTCCGGACCCGGCCGCGAGCGCCACCGATTGGCGGGGAACCACTCGGTGGCGGTCGCAGCCCAGGTGTCCTGCAGGGCGTTCGGGTACGGCCCCGTGGTGTGGAAGACCGCCCACGTGCCGGCCGGGACCTCGATGGTGTCGAGCCCGTCGGGTGTCGGCGTGGCCTCGGCGACGGCGACGCCGTGCAGGTAGGTCAACTCGCTGCCCTCGGTGCGGTCCGGGTCGAGGTCGTCGCTGACCGCCAGCAGCCCCGCCGGCTCGGTGTCGCTCAGGGCCTTGAGGCGGAGGTGCTCCTCCGGCGGCAGCGAGGCGACGTGCTCCTGGATGTGCGGGTTGACGCCCTGGTGGATCAGGGGGACGCGGGCTGCGTGCCCGACGAGTCGGAACGCGGGACGGTCAACGATGCGGGTGTCCATGGGGGTGCTCCCTTCGACGGTCAGGCGGAACCTCAGCTGTGGTTGTGCGCGCAGGGGGCCTCCGTCGCGGCGCACGTCACCGGGCCCGGCGCCGTGCACCGCCCGGAACGCGCGTCCGAATGCCTCGGACGAGCCGTAGCCATGCCGGACGGCGATGCTCAGCAGGTCGTCCCCACCGCTGACGACGTCAGCAGCGGCGACGGTCATGCGGCGTCGGCGGACGTACTCCGAGAGCGGCATGCCGGCCAGGGACGAGAACATCCGGCGCAGGTGGTACTCGGTCGTGCCGACCGTCCTGGCCAACTCGTGGATGTCGATGTCCTCGGCGAGATGCTCCTCGACAATGTCGACGAGCCGGTTGAGTCCTGAGATCACGAGGCCTCCCTTCGTGATCAACCCTGGCGGAGAGGTCTCGCCCGCGCCCGATCGCTGCGGTCCGATCCGGTCATCCGGTCACCCGTCCGGGTCAGCACCGGAACCCATCCAGGGCCGGCGTGGTGCCCATCCAGGCACGTCGAGCGGCTGGTCAGTGACGGGGCTCGGCCGGTCGCCCAGCAGGCACCGACGTCCCGACCGGGAAGCCACCTACCGCAGAGCGCCGACGGTCTCAGATGGACCCGTCGCATCACCCTTGTTTGCCGTACTCAACCGAGCCTGAGTACGGCTAACAAGGGTGATCGCGTCGGTCAAGTCCGCTGACGTGGTGTATCGGCGGCGGTCACACCGCGTGATCTGTGCTGGTTGGGTCAGGCGCTGAGCGCCGGGACGGTCGGGGTGGTCACCTCCTCGATGCCAGTCGTGGTGTCGGTGTCGGTG
>JAXDJP010000366.1:0-3263 GCA_034665645.1 Actinomycetota bacterium
TCTCCGTCGCGGTTGAAGAGAACTGCAACACGGCGGAACCTGAAAGCCTCGACCAGAGACGCCGCCAGGCAATCTGCTGCGGAGGATGACTTGGTGGCGTTGTCGAGCTCCGCCGCCATCCCGGAGAGAGCCTCGAGGTCTAGTCCACGACGACGCAACTCGCGCTCGTTAAGCGACGAGAAGGCGACGGTCGCGATAGCCACGACCCAGAAGGCCAGCACGTAGTAAACCGACACGTTTCTGAATTGCGCGACCACTTGGTCGGGGTTCCGTCCCGCGTCTCCAACAGGGTCCAAGAATCCCGCGAGCTGCGCGTAGAACCCAACGAAGAGAAGGAGCGAGTGCCACAAGGCGATCTTGAGGCCCGTCCTAAAGGACGCCAGCAACGTGACTGCTATCAGATGCAGGTAGAGGAGGAAGCTCAGCGGACTGCCCGGCCCCCCCGAGACGTACATAGCCCAGGCCAGGTAGATCCCATCGATGAGCAGCGTGACGCCGATCAGAAAGAGACCGCGAACACCCGTGGATCGACGCAAACCCTCAACCGCGAAAGAAAGGAGCAGGTACAACCCACTGAGGATGAGGAGCTGCCCTCGGAGTCCTGCCTCGACCTTGACTCCCAAGTAACCCGCGGATGCGATAACTGCAACGAATCCCGCTCGCACGGCGAGCATGTGGGACAGACGCTCCGAGAGCGACACCATCTCGCTCGGCAGCGGGCCTTGCTCCCCAGGCGACGCTGTTAGGAGTTTCATCCGAACGTGGCGAGATCGTGGTTGGAGTGCACGGGCGCGACCGCCAGCTTCGGATCCTTGCGGTCGAACCAGTGCTGCAGCAACAGGTACAGGATCACGAGGATCGCCAGCAACAGCGGGAAAGCGAAGGTCTGAAGGGCGACCGCCGCCAAGCGGGTAAGCGTTGGCGTTTCATCGTCGTCGCCCGACGGCAACACGTGCCGCGGCTTCGTCGACTTGCTCGGGCTAGGAGACGGAGTCGGCGAGGGTTTCGGCGACTGGCGGTGCTCCGGGCTCTTTAGCGGCGACGGCGAAGGCGTCGGCGACACCGTGTTGATCGCAGGAGCCCGCGGCGCGGTGGTCGTCGTCGGCACGAGAGCCGTCGTCGTCGTGCTCGGCTCCGTGGTCGTCGTGGGCTGAGTCGTGGTCGTCGACTCTTCGGTAGTCGTAGTCACGAGGAGGGTCGTTGTGGTCGACGACGTCGTGGTCGTGGACGAGGTCGTCGTCGTGGCCGGCACGGTCGTGGTCGTGTCGGGCACGGTCGTGGTCGTGTCCGGCACCGTGGTCGTGGTGTCCGGGATCGTCGTTGCAGGCTCCGTGGTCGTTGTGGCCGGAAGCGTTGTGGTCGTCGCCGGGACAGTGGTCGTCGTAGACGTAGTGGTGGTCACCGGCGTGGCGTAGGTGAAGCTGTACGTGGCCTCCGGCCCGACTCGATTCTGAGTATCTGTTGCTCGGACCTTGAACGTGTACGTGGCGTCGACGGGGCTCGAGTAGCTGGCGGGGCTGGAGCACGGAGAGAAACTCGTGCTTCCGTCGGTCGTCAGCGAACATTCGAAAGTGTCCGTCGGATCGGTTGTCGAGAACGAGAAGTCCAGGGTCGGATCGCTGGACGGATCGCTCGGAGCTTGATCGATCGTCGCGTCCGGCCCGATGGTCTTGACCTGAGTTTGGGTGTCGGCCGAATTCGGGGCGTCCTCGTACCCTCCCGCGAGGTCGATCGCTCGAGTGTAGAACCGGTAGATACCGTCACCCTGGGTTGCCGAGTAGGCAAAGGACGGCGTTCCGGGCGACGTATCGACGTCGACCTGCACGAAGGCGTTGTCCTGCGGGCCCTTGGCCCACAGCTCGACCTTGTCGACTCCCGTCCCTACATCCGAGGTCGTGTAGGACACCGTGAAGTTTGTCGAGGCATTGTTCGCCGGAGAGCCGGCAGCCGAGTCCGGCTTAGCGGTGTCGAGGACGTAGTCGGAGGTCGCGTTGCCCCACACCGTGCCGAGGGCACTGACCTGATGCACGGTGAACGTGTAGGTGCCGTCTCCCGCCGTCAAGTTGTAGTTGGCCGGATCGGTGCACGGAGCGAACGGCGACAAGACGTTCGTGCCCATCGAGAGTTGACACTCGGTGGTTGCGGACGGGTCCGACGTGAACGACCAATCGACATTCGTTGCGGTACCGGGGTTCGGGCTGGGGCCGGTGACGGCCGGCGGACCCAGATCCGTCGTGTCCAACGTGTAGGTGTCGGTCGCGTTCGAGGATTGGTTGTTGGATTCGTCGATCTGGAAAACGCTGAACGTGTAAACACCGTCGCCGTTCGCCAGCGTGAAGTTCATCGGACTAGTGCAGGTAGAGGAAGGCGAGATCACGGTGGCGCCCTTCTTCAATTGGCACTTGAACCTGGCGTTCGCTTCTCCCGTGAACGACCAGGAGACGGTGTCGTTCGTTCCGGGATCGGGCGAGGGGCCGGTCAGACTCGGCGGGTTGGGTGCGGCCGAATCGACCCGGAAGCTGACCAGCGCACTCTGTCCTTGGTTCCCATTCGCATCCTGCTGCGAAGCGCGCACGGTGTACTGGCCATCTGCAAGATCGGGACTAGGGGTCACCGACCACGTGCCATCGGCTGCCGGGTTCGCAGTAAGGGTTTGGATGGCGACGTTCGATTGGCCGGGAAAGACCTTGACGGTGACGGTGTTCTGGTCGCTCTGCGCGGTCCCCGCCGTGCCTGAGATAGTCGGACTCGTGTCGTTCGTGAACTTGCCGTCCACGGGATCGTCGATCGTGACGGTGGGCCCCGTCGCATCTAGCTCATACGTAGCCACTGCGCCCGACCACGAGGAAGCGAGGTCGAGCGAACCGTCTGCTGCGTAGGTGCCCGTCGAGGCGACGATCTTGTATTCACTGTTGATGCTTCCGTCGCCGGGAGCATAGAAGCGGGGAAGCGACGTGAATCCGGCTCCGGCGGTGAAGTTGGCGTCACCGACTGCGGTCAGAGCGCCGAAAACGAGCTGGTCCGCGCTCGTGGTCGTCGTCCCTCCGCTCGAGGGAGCGACGCCATAGCCGGCAGATGCCGCACTTCCGTCACGCGCGTTTACGGGGTCGAGACCGGAGAACTCGAAGGCTTTGAAAGCTCTGGCACCGGTGAAGGGGTGAGAGACCGTGATCGTGTCGCCGGCCGAGAGCGGTTTCACATCGTGTGCGGACAGGATCGCGGTCCGCACGAGTCCTGCGTACGTTCCCTGGGCGTCGAGGGAG